>CALFWP010000169.1 GCA_937927905.1 uncultured Neomegalonema sp. | reverse complement strand
GGTCTGCGAATCGTTCTGTATATGTGTATCGCCCAAAAACATTTATAATTTCCGTAAGCTGATAATCTAATCCCACACCCAGTGTTAAAGTTTCGAAATCACCGGTGCTGAAAGTTGTGCCAGGGGCCGGATCATCGAATTGGACACTTGCGAAACCAATCCCCGCATTTGCGGACAGTCTTGAAGTGATTTCGCGCGAGGCCTCGGCATTGGCGGCGATACTCAGCTCATCGGCACCGAATGTGGAGCCTTGATCGAAGTGTGAAGCCTGAACATTCGCACTCCACGATGTTTTACCCGTTTGACCGGAAATAAACGCCCGTGCGGTATCGACAATGGCATCATCATCCTGATCCGTGCGGTTGATATCGCCAAAGCGTCCGACGTTGTTCGGATCAAGATTATCGAATGCGAGGGCGTTGTTGATATCCGTGGTTGTACTGCCGTCAGGCGTAATGAACGCGGCGCGTCCGGCGTCGTCGATGGTGGTAACCGGTGTGGCAGAGTTCAAAGAAAAGTTGCTGAACTGAACACCGCGCCGTGCCTGTAGTCCTGCGACAACATTCTGCCGCAAGGCATAGCTTGCCTCGGCACCGTAATCGAACCCGTCATACCGCCAGCCACCGAAAGCACGCGCACCGAAACGGGTTGTCGGCTGCCAGCGCAGACCTGCATTTACAAATGCGCCGGTCAGGTCATCATCCGCTACATCTTCCGTAAAGAAGTCATAACCGAGTGTTCCTGTTAACGCGAGGGTTCTGGAGACCGGCACATCAATATTCGCAGAACTGGTCCAGCGTGCCAGATCATCGAGACCGGAATCGTCTTCTTCATTAAAGACTTCGTATTCTGTTGATATCTGCCATCCGAACCGGCGGAAGCGGCGGGGATCCCCCGTAAGACCTGCGGAAATCTGTTGTGAATACCCGCCATCCTGATCGTCATCAAATGTTTCACCGCGAAGGGTATAGCGGACCTCCGCATTGGCCCATCCGCCGAGATTTTTACGGATTGACGGGCTGATCAGGCCGAAGAAAGCCCGCGAACGGTCATCGGAATTTGACACATCAGTTCCTGAAAAGCGGTCACTTGTATTGAAGACTTCCGTGATACCGCCCTGTGCATCGACAAACAGAAAGTTCGGAATAACCGCCGCTGACCAGTTGGTATTCAGGTTGTGGCGGAAATCATCCTCATTTGTGTTGTTCAGGAATGTGTCATATGTCGCAGAATAGGACAATTGCCCTGCAATACGTTCGTTTTGCGCCCCCAGGACAACACCGGCCGTTGCGCTGAGAACTGTTTCATCCTGCTCATTATCGGATGAGAGGTTGATATTGTCCGAGTATGTGACAGTGCCTTCGAGTATGGGAGTTACAGATGTAACCCAGCGGCCCCTGCGAACCGGTATCGATGCAAGGGCAGAGCCGCTGTTTCCGGCTGTTGTATGACCATCAACGTTTGGTGCGGAACTAACACCTACAGGTTGAATTCCGTTGCCGCCGAATACGTTGTCACTTACAGGAATGCCGGCAGTTGTGAAGCCTCCACTTCCGGCGTTCCCGCCTGATTGCGCTGACAGGCCGGTTGCGGCGCAGATCAGGGCAAAACCACTCACGGCTGCAAGTAAGGCAGGATTTCTATGCATTGCAGTCGCCTTATGCGGTTGTCTGGTTGTACGCTTCATAATAACTTCCAAACTGCTCGGTGCGATTACGTATCGTCGTCTTGTTCAGCACCAGATTGACGTTCTGGTCAGTCTCAAGCAAATCCAATGCCGAATCGATTGCTGCGCGGGAGGTCCGTTCCGCATCAACGACCAGAACCGTCTGTCCGGCGTGTTCTGCGAGGGCAACCGGCTCGGTGGAGGCAAGCAATGGCGGTGCGTCGAATATGATGATCCGGTCCGTGTAGCGCGACGCAATGTCTGTGACGAGTTGTCGCATATCGTCACCGCCGAACAGGTCCGTTGCCGAGTCGACGGCTCCGCCGGCAACAAGAACACTCAGCGGATTATTGGCTTCACGCAACAGCACATCGGAAAGCCTGCTTTCCTCGCCTAAAAGCAAATCAGTCAGACCTGGCAGATCATTCCGCAATCCGAAGATGTTAGAAATTGAGGGCCGTGCCACGTCAGCATCGACCAGCATCACATTAAAGCCTTCATCCATGATGATTGAAAGCGCAAGATTGACTGCGATAAAACTTTTGCCTTCTGACGGACGGGAGCTTGTGATCAGAATGACATGCTCACGTCCGCGTTGCTTTTTGCGGTTTCTGGCATTCAGGCTCATGCGCTGCATCAGGCGGCGTTTGATCAGCCTGAATTCTTCTGAGATCCTGGAGCGCCTGCCCTCCGGAGTGATAAAGCCGAATTTCTGCAATCTCGTGAAATCCAATTCGAATTCACGGCTTTGCGATGAAGCAGAGTTGTTCTGGTCCTGGGTCTTGCTCTTGCTTCGCCCGCGTTTGGTCGGCGGCTTGGCGGATGATTGAGCTATAACCTGGGGCATGACCGCTGCCCCCCCGGATGTACGCTTTTTTTCTGCCGGAAGCGGGTTTTTTGTTTTATTGACCCGCTCGCGTGCAAGGGAGGCCTGCCCGCCTGTGCTCCCTGCGGCGGCGTCATTGACATCACGCTCGTAGTCGGTAACCCAATCATCCATTTCGGGGACAGCTTTTGACGGCCTCCTTTGCGCAGTAGCTTGCAAAGCCGGAGATTGCTTTGGCTTGGGCTTCGGCCCTTTATGCGACGCGGCACGTTCAATCAAACTCATTGGAGGGTCTCCGGTTCAAATACTCAGCGCCGGACCTTTGAAACCGCGATATGCGATCCGGCTGTCCGGTAAATTGTTTTTTGGTGTTTTCATCGGTTGTCCGGCCTTTAAGAAATGCCGAACTTGGCCAGTAAACCTGCGAAATCCGGGCGCCAGAGTTCGAAATGATACCGGTATGTCACGTATCCGAAGACGACGATTATTGCGGCAACACTGGCAAGGAATATAAGATTTCCTGCAGCATTTTTAGCGGCCTCTCCTTCGGCCTCCATTTTCGAAACACTGCCGAGAATCGGAAGGTCGTAATTGGTTTTCAGATGCTTGATTGTCGGTATATTATCCGCCAGCTGGACCCGCATGAAGGCCAGCCCCATACCGGAGCCGCTGGCCAGCAGGAAAGCACCCATAAACAGCAGCAGGCGGTTCGGACCGGCCGGTGTGACGGGCACGACCGGTGGCTCGATCACTTTCATCCGTACGGATTGGATGATCGAGGGTTGAATAACGTCAAGCTGATTTTCCAGTGCGGAGACTTCATTCAGAAATTTGGCCTCGTTGCTTGTCAGCCTTGAAAACCGTTGCACGATTTCCGGCTGTTTGGCCATAACGTCGCGCACTTCGCGGATTTCTTTATTTAAGGTGGCAATTTGGGCATCAACGACGTTCAGTCTGCTGCGGCTGCTGTTTGCCTGGGCACGGATTTCATCCACAGCCGGGTTCGGGCCATAGACCGGACGCGGCGGCAGCTGTGCTACTGGCTGTGTGCTTTCGATCTGCCATTGACGGAACTGGTTTTCATAGTCGGTCAGTGCCTGTGTCGCCTGGCTGATCGCAGCTTGTTGCCGTGCGTTGGCTGCCTGTGCTTCGGCCTGCAGACCCGCATAGTCGTTTTGGGCTTTGCTCAAACGGCTTTGCATCGTTTGCACATCGGGATGCTGCGGGGTCAGGCGCTCAAGAAGTGTGCTCAGCTCGATCTCCAGTTCATTGAGCTGGCGCAGAAAACTATCCGCACGGTTTTGTTCCGGCGTCGGGCCGTTTTGCGGGGTGACAATATTCGGCCGGGCCGGTGGCGGTCTTTGCTGTCTGACCTGTGGCGCCTGCTGTTCGTAGCGAACAACAATTTCTGCCGGCATGGATGACAGCCGTGACCGCAGGTTGGACAGCTCGCCCTGATAAAGCAGGCGATCACTGTTCAGGCTGCTGAGCTGGGATTCCAGGCCGCGTAACTGGTTCTGTACGGCATTCGTCCCGCGGATCGCGTCGCCGTGAACGCGCTGATACTCGGCAATTTCGGCCTGAACTTCGGTAAGCTTTGCAGAAGCATCATCCAATTTTGTCTGAAGAAAGGTACGCGCCTCTTCTTTATCGGTGCCCACACCGCTTCCGGTATCCTGAATACTTTTTTCAAGAAATATATCGAGGGCGGCCTGCGTGACGTTGCGGGCTACAACCGGGTTGTTATGTGTGTATTCGATGACGTAGTAATTCGTGCCCTGGCGCTTCAGCTCCAGCTTTTCTTCCAGGTTCGTGACCAGCGTCTCCATGCCGCGACGGTCATTAAGCGTCAGGTTAAGGTCCGTATCGTAAACAATCTGTTCCAAGTTCGGACGTGCGTAAATACCGCGCCGCACCGAATCAATTGCGGCAGAGGTATTGGTCCGCGGCGCGCCGGCGGGCAAAACGGCGTTCAGCAGAGCGTTTTCATCAACTTCGACAGCTGCGCGCGACGTAAACACATCCGGTCTGGTTGCCGCTGCGTACGTGCCCAGCAATCCGACAGCAAAGCTAACCAACAGTATGCTCCACTTTTTGCGCCACATTTCCATGGCGTAGTGAAGAATCTGAAACTTTAAGTCACCCATACGGCATCCCCGTAGTTCCGCCGTCACTTTCGGCGCAACTCAGCTATAAATTCCTGTACAGAATATCCGGCACACCTCCAAAAACGGTTAAAGCGTTTGACCGGAACCGCTTTTTTTCGAAATGTATTTGCACAACGCCTGCCAATTCGGTGGTTTTTCGTAAAAATAAAAATTCGAAAGTTATAACAAATCCACTCGTTTTAGATGAGCGTATGAAGGGTGTTTTTATCGTGAGGTGTATGATCAACTGCCCCGTTGACAGTGCCGTATGCCGGATAATAAGCGGATTAAGTGTGAATTCTTAAATATGACTGGATTATAAGCCTGTATTCAGGGGATGAGACCTGAATTTCCGCTATGCTGTGACATTGTTAACCCTTGGACAATTTTCTCATCATGGCATAATCGCAGTTCTGAGAATAATGACTGCATGACACCGGTGGGTCGATGTGCCTGCTGTAAAATTGTGAGATGAGGCCGATGGCTAAATTTACCCTTCCGAAAAATTCCAAAATTTTACAAGGCAAGACCTGGCCGAAACCGGAAGGGTCGAAATTAAAGGGCTTTAAAGTCTATCGCTGGGACCCCGATTCAGGCGAAAATCCGCGCGTCGATACATACTACATCGACCTTGATGATTGTGGCCCGATGGTTCTGGATGCCATTATCAAGATCAAAAATGAGATTGATCCCACCCTGACGTTCCGCCGGTCCTGCCGTGAGGGGATTTGTGGATCATGCGCAATGAATATCGACGGTGCAAATACGCTGGCCTGTACCAAAGGGCTGGATGAAATTGAGGGCGATGTCCGGATTTACCCGCTTCCGCACATGCCGGTCGTAAAAGACCTTGTACCGGACCTGACACATTTCTATGCGCAACACGCATCGGTGAAACCGTGGCTGATTACGGATACTCCTGCCCCTGCCAAGGAATGGAAGCAGTCCGAAGCCGACCGTGAGCAGCTTGACGGTCTTTATGAATGCATTATGTGCGCGTGCTGTTCGACATCCTGCCCGAGTTACTGGTGGAACGGGGACCGCTATCTTGGTCCGGCAGCTTTACTGCAGGCATCACGCTGGTTGAATGACAGCCGTGATGAAGCCAAAGGCGAGCGCCTTGATGATCTTGAAGACCCGTTCAGGCTCTACCGGTGCCACACGATAATGAACTGTACCAAAGCCTGCCCGAAGGGGCTGAACCCTGCTAAGGCGATAGCGGGTATCAAACAGATGATGGTCGAACGGCAGGCGTAATAAACCGGCGCTACTGCCGGTATAACAGACCGGGTGCCAGGCACATGCATGATAAAAGTTGCATTACGGCACCCGAAAGGACGTGCGGGCCCTTAAAAGAGTTCTTTTTGCTGTTACCTGTAATCCGCATGCGTCACACTATGTCCTGAAAGTATGTGAGGGACAGTGTACAGGTCTTCCGGAATATTATGTATCCTGACCGCTGTGGCGGTCAGCGGTGATGCCCAGGGTGCTTTGTGTTCCGGGCACGATCACGGGTTGCTTTTGAATACTTGCGATGCCCCGGTTAAGGCTGAACTGGTTTTGCTGGCCGGTGACGGGAAAGTTCCGGATATTTCCGGAAAACCCGGGAAACAGACTCTTGTTGTGACAGGTGCTTATACCAGTGGCGAGAAGATTGAACCTGAAGGGTTTGTTCTCGATCACGGTAAGCCATACGATCCGTATATTCAGGGTTGGGACGGACTGATGCTGATCACGCCCGATGGCAAACTGTCCCTGCACCATGTCGCAAGGGTAAAATTCCGTGGAACGCTCAGTAATATGCGCGACAGGGCACAGCGCCGTGCTTTTGTAGCCCGCGCCGCCCAACTCGGATTGTCGGCGATACAAAGCCATTTGCTGATTACCGACGGGACGCTTGATGTGCGCAATGTCGCCGGTGCGCCCAGGTTTCGCAGACGGATTTTGTTTTCGTATCCGGGCGGTGAGTACGGAATTTATGACAGCGGCAGCCGCGCGCTGACACTGTTTGAGGCGGGGCGCGAAGTCCTTCGCAGATATGCGCCGCTGATGGCGTTCAATCTTGATATGGGCAGTTATGATTATTGCAGCCTGACCCGTAACGGGCGTGAAGAAATTTGCGGCAGGCTTTCACGCGGCAATACCGGCAAGCTTTCCAATGTTCTGGTGTTCACGCAGGATTGACGCCGCACTGCTCTGCCCCAGGTTTAAAGGTATTCTTTTAAAACCTGGAGACGCGCGGGGATATGAGCGAGTACACACCACCGAAAGTCTGGACTTGGGATGCCGCGAATGGCGGCGAGTTTGCAAACATCAACCGTCCTATTGCCGGGGCAACCCACGAGGCGGAATTACCGCGCGGCGCGCATCCGCTGCAACTTTATTCGCTGGCAACACCCAACGGGGTGAAAGTCACCGTCATGCTGGAAGAGCTGCTGGCCCTCGGGCATTCAGGGGCGGAATACGATGCCTATGTGATCGACATCCGCGAGGGCACCCAATTCGGCAGCGGCTTTGTGGAGGTCAATCCGAATTCGAAAATTCCGGCATTGATGGATTACAGCACGCCGCAGCCGACGCGGGTTTTCGAATCCGGGGCCATCCTGATGTATCTGGCGGAGAAATTCGGTGCGTTCCTGCCCGAAGGCGGTGCGGCGCGGGCGGAAACGCTGTCCTGGCTGTTCTGGCAGATGGGCAGTGCGCCTTATCTGGGCGGCGGTTTCGGGCATTTCTACGCCTATGCGCCGATGAAGATCGAATATTGTATCGACCGTTTCGCGATGGAAACCAAGCGGCAATTGGATGTGCTGGATCGCCGCCTTGCAGAGCATGAAT
>CALFWP010000168.1 GCA_937927905.1 uncultured Neomegalonema sp. | reverse complement strand
GCACCGCCTCTTTTTTTATCCGCCGCTGCGGGATAAACGGATAGGATGAACCATGAATTTAAAGCTTTTGATGCGGTAAATCCCGGGGGAAACCCGGGTTTGCTGATCGTATGTGATCATGCATCAAACGCCCTGCCTGCCGGTTACGGCAGCCTCGGCTTACCCGCTGCGGAATTTGAACGGCATATCGCCTATGACATTGGTGCCGACGGAGTTGTGCGCGCTCTGGCCGCGCATCTTGATTGCCCCGCCGTTCTGTCACGGTTTTCACGCCTTTTGATAGATCCCAACAGAGGGGAAGACGATCCGACACTGATTATGAAACTCTCGGACGGCGCGATTATTCCGGGCAACAAAGATGCGGATCAGGCGGAGACGCAACGCAGGCTGGACCTGTGTCACCGCCCTTATCACACAGCCATTGACACCGCGATCAGACGCAGCGAATCTCTGACCGGTCGCGGACCAGATATCGTGTCCATTCACAGCTTTACACCGCAATTACAAGGCAGGGCGGCACGGCCGTGGCATGTCGGTGTACTCTATGACTGGGATTTTGATACTGCAGCAGCCTTTTTGTCTTCATTCCGCAAAGAACAGGATATGTGCGTTGGCGATAATGAACCCTACACGGGAAAACTGACCGGAGATTGCATGTGGCGGCATGCAACACAGCGTCGCCTGCCTCATGCACTGCTCGAAATCAGGAATGACCTTATTGCGACACCGGAAAGCCAGAGCCTTTGGGCCGCGCGGCTTGCGCCTCATATCAGAGGTGTTTTCGGGGACCGCGATTGAGTAAAATTACGAAAACCCGACATTTTCCTGCAACATTGTCTTAACGAAGATTGTGAAAATCCGCCCCGGTTGCGGGGCGGAAAGTTAGGGAGGATACAATTGAAAAAACACGATTGCGCTTTTTGATTGTGTATATCATATAATCAACTTTAAGTTAATAAATGTTTACGATTTCGCATATAATAGATTGCATTGTACCTAATTGTGACACCCGTCCTCGACTTTATCACCTGTAACACCCAGGTATAGATCTCCGGATTACAGGATGGAGGTTCTGATGAAAGCCCGCGTAAGATTTGCACTCGTTTTACAGCTTCTGGTCCTGTCACCTCTCTATGCGACACAAGCCCATGCCTTGGAGACATCGACACAGGCCGATCCCCGTGCGGATGATCCTGCATATCAGCGCAGCCAGCGCCTGTTCGGGACTATCCGGGATATTCTGGAAGATGCGGCGCAGGCAAGGCTTGATGCAAGAACGGAGTCCGGTGTCGGCACCATCCTCTCCCGCCCTTTAGGTCTGGATGCGCAAAGCCGGGCGGAACGTCTTTTGGCCGATGCGTTTTCGGTCGTATCTGATGCGCCCGTTACGGAAATACGGCAGGAGATTACCAACCGGCGTAAAACGATCGGCACATTGAATGACCGGCTTTCTCGTCTGCGTGAGGACCGTCTTTCCGCCCCTGAAAAGGTACAGGGTCTCACCGGAACCATAACGTCTACAATCGGCCTCAGCAGTACCCGGGCGGATATTGATGCGGAGATAGAGGATATTCAAAGCCGTATCGCAGGCAATGAAAACGCTATTCTTGAGGCCAAAGACCGTTTTCGAGCGGCCATGACACAGACCGGCGTACAAATTACGGCGGAAGAAGCCGATCTGCTTCTGGATAGTGTGACCGGCAATGATCTGATCCGGATGTCTGCGGCATATCAGGCCGCGCGTGGTGTCAGCCGCCAGCTGATGACACTTATGGATCAATCCGGCGAAGATCTGAAACAGGCCAAACGGTATTACGCGATGCATACAGCATTGATCGGATTGCTGGTTCATGCGCAAACGGCGTTTATCGACAAAGTCGATAACGAGTATCTGCCGAAGATCGGGGCGATACAACAGGATATTCTCGACACCCGGCGCGATACCGAAAAACTGCTGTCAGAGCAGAACACCGTCCGCCAGACCGAGGCGCTGAACGCGAATATCAACGCACAGGCTATTGCTATGGAAGCATCGGACTTTTATCGCGATCATCTGATCACCCAGCGGCAGGAAATTGACGCCTCCCGTAGCAAAACCGTGCGCGAGTTGCGCATAGCCGACAACACATTGCGCACCGTGGATGCCAGTTTTCAACTGCGGGCGATGATGGAAAGCGCCACGCTGTCCTTTGACGCGCTACAAAACCTGCAAAGCCCGGGCATTGAACGTATTTTCCGTAATGAGCAACTGCGCCAGGAATTTCAGAAACTGAGCGAAAAACTCGCGCCCGGATCATAAGGGCGCGAATCCCCCGCCGGGGCATAATAACAAACCGGAGAGCCAGTCATGGATGATGCCACCCGTATTGAACTTGAAGCCGCCGCATTCCGCCGTTTGCGGGATCACCTGCGCACGCGGACCGATGTGCAGAATATCGACATGATGAACGATACCGGTTTCTGCCGGAACTGTCTGAGTCGCTGGTATGACGAAGCAGCAGCGGAACGAGGTATTGAAATCGGCAAAATGAAAGCCCGTGAAATCGTATACGGTATGCCGTTTGATGAATGGAAAGCGAAATACCAGACCGAAGCGACCGACGCGCAAAAAGAGGCATTTTCAAAAACGACGCATAGCTGAGAAAAAACCGGAAAGCGGCAAGTCCGATCCGATCTGTTCAAAACGCAAACAGCCTTGTGAAAAGGGTCGCAATACATCGCCCGGGCGCGTAAGTTTCCCGAAACGAACCGGAGATCCGCTATGCCTGCGACACGCACGAAAGTTCTTATCATCGGGTCCGGCCCGACCGGATACACGGCCGGGGTCTACGCCAGCCGCGCGATGCTGGAACCGTTGCTGATAGAGGGCATTCAGCCCGGGGGCCAATTGACGATCACGACTGAGGTTGAGAACTGGCCCGGTGATACCGAGGTGCAGGGGCCTGACCTGATGGTGCGGATGCGGGAACACGCCGAAGCGGTGGGAACAAAAATCGTCTCCGATCATATCATGTCGCTGGACCTGCAAAACCGGCCCTTCAAGGCCACAGGCGATAGCGGCACGGTATACGAGGCGGATGCGGTTATTCTGGCCACCGGAGCACAGGCGAAATGGCTCGGTCTGCCTTCGGAGGAAAAATTCAAGGGGTTTGGTGTTTCGGCATGCGCCACCTGCGACGGATTTTTCTATCGCGGCAAAGAGGTGATTGTGGTCGGCGGCGGTAATACGGCGGTGGAAGAAGCGCTGTTCCTGACCAATTTCGCGTCAAAAGTCACCGTGGTTCACCGGCGGAACAGCTTCCGTGCGGAAAAAATTCTACAGCACCGTCTGCTCAACAATCCCAAGGTCGAGGTAATCTGGGACCATGTGCTCGACAAAGTGCTGGGCGATGAGAATCCGCTCGGTGTTACCGGCGCCCGGCTGAAGCATTTCACCACCGGCGAGACCAGGGAAATTGCGGCAGCGGGTATTTTTATTGCCATCGGTCATGCCCCGGCCTCTGAACTGGTCGAGGGGCAGCTTGAATTTCATCACGGCAAATATGTCCTGACCAAACCGGATTCGACCGCGACCGCTATTCCTGGCGTGTTCGCCGCCGGTGATGTTACGGATCATATCTACCGCCAAGCAGTCACCTCCGCCGGGATGGGCTGTATGGCCGCACTTGAGGCGGAAAAATACATCGCCGGACTTGAGGCGGGCGGTGCGGAATAATTCGCCGGACGACGATATATTCCTGATGTGAGGCGGATATGGGCGACCGGTCTGTCGTAGCGGGGCATATGCAGCTCAACCAGCGTCCATTCCGTGTCAGTCAAATCACTTGCATAACGCTTCGTTTTCCGCCGGCACTCCAGACGAGTGGCTTCAGCCCAAGAAATCATATGCTCCGTTCAGTGTCACAACCGAACAGAATTACAACCTGCTGAAACCACTCAATTCTTTTCGGGTTAGGCTCTTGAAATTCCTCAAAATTTGCGTAACTCGCTTGCTTCAAAAGCTGTAGCGCATACCTATGGTGGCATCAAAATTGTTGAGGTCATCTTCAATTGTGCCGGTCAAGGCACCAGTAGGCGCAAGCCTGTCGCCCTCGACCCCGAAAGCCCATTGATAACGGCCATCAAGAGTAAGGGCGATGCGGTCCGTTACATCATATGAAATACCCGCTATGAGTTGTGCGGCAAACACCTCATCTGAAGCGTCAACACGCACGCCAGGTCCGTAAACAAATTCCTGATCAACAAAGGAAATCCCAACACCTAAACCAGTATAGGCTGTTAAAGGCGTGTCAGAAATCGGGAAATCCAGCAGTGCATTAGCAAACACTGTTGTCGAAGTCGTGTCGCCATTAACATTTACCTCCGCTGCCGGGCCATTACCGGAAAAGAAGACTTCATCGACATCACTCTCCCGATAGGAAACCTCGATCTCGCCACGAGAGCGAAATGTGCCGAAATCCCAGCTGCGGCCAAGCGTTCCGCCCACCACGTAACCCGTATCACTTTCAACGCCAACCGTCTGCGGATTCCCGCCGATAATTCCGTCAAAATTAGCATCCGAAGGAATACTCGCACCAACAAATACAGACGCGTAATAGCCCCCTCCACCGGCATGGGCAGTAACAGAAGTCAGCGTAAGCGCACTCACAAACAGAATGTTTCCGACGATTGTTCCGGATAATCTCGGCATCAGTTTCGCTCCCTCATAGCGCATAATTTTTCACAAATTATACGTTAGAAAGATATCGCGACGTGCCCAAATAAACTGCAATAACTATAGGCCCTGTTGACAGTCAGGATTCCCAAAGCGGTGATTTTCTGATTCATCCTCCTGAACAGGGAGTGAATTATGGATCGCAGCCGCTTTGTACTGACGGACCATCAGTGGTCGATCATCGAACCGCTGTGCCTTGGTCGC
>CALFWP010000167.1 GCA_937927905.1 uncultured Neomegalonema sp. | reverse complement strand
GGCCGTACTTCGTAAACATCAGGTGTGTTTATTCTAAACAGAAGGTTAACAAGCGCCGGATGTAATGCTCACAAACCCAGAAAAACACTGCAATTAACACTTGTAAATGCCGCTATGGTCACATCTTCGGCAGCAAAAATGTATTATGAACTATGCGTGACTGTCCCATAAAAGGACCCCGCAAAGTGTATCACCTTAAATGACAATCATCGCCAAAAGCAAAAACCGGATACTTTCACACCGCAACGAATCACAATCCGGAGGCTGTATCCGCAACTTTCCGGCGCAGTATTTTGCCCGATGGGCCTTTCGGCAGCTCAGGGAAAAAATGGATACGGTCAGGAGCTTTGAATGCCCCGACCTTAGACCGGCACAGCTCGATCAGATCACCCTCGGTCAGACCGGTTCCATCACGCACGACAACGCCTGCCTCAACAGTTTGGCCGTAATTTTCACATGCTTGCGCAAACGCAGCGGCCTCAATCACATCCGGATGCGAATAAAGCGCATCATCAACTTCTCTGGGCGCAATGTTTTCACCGCCCTTGATAATCAGTTCCTTGAGGCGTCCTGTAATAAACACATACCCGTCAGCATCCATTTTACCCAGATCCCCAGTACGCAACCAGCCATCCGGTGTCAGAGAGGCGGCCGTTGCCTCGGGATTGTTGCGGTATCCCCGCATGACATTGGGGCCGCGTACAAGCACCTCGCCCTCTTCACCATGCGGAAGTTCATTCAGATCGGTGTTGGCAATCAGAACTTCATTCCCGAAGGCAATGCCGGGAGAACCGATTTTGTGGACGCCGGGAGGCAAGGGATTGGATAAAATCGGCGCTGCCGTTTCAGTCAGGCCCATGGTCTCAATAATCGGAACACCGAATTTGGTTTCAAAGGCGGACTGCACATCCGGTGACAGGGGCGCAGAGGCCGAGCGCCCGAAGCGCAGCGCCGGTAATGCCGTCTCCGGCGTTGTCTGATGTAAAAGATAGGATATTTGCGTCGGAACCACGGAAAACCATGAACAGGCATGGTCCCGCAGATGGTCCCAGAATGCCGCAACCGAAAACTTGCCGGGCATCACCACACTACCGCCCGAAGCCAAAGGCCCCATAATCGTCACACACAACCCGTTGATATGATAAACCGGCAGCACACAAAGTGCGCGGTCCTTTTTGGTCAACTGATGCGCTAAAGCCGTGTTTCCGCCCCCTGCAAGCAGGCTCTGATGAGTCAGAACCACGCCTTTCGGTTTTCCGGTCGTGCCGGAGGTATACATCAGCAACCCGTCGGTACCGCTGTTCACACCGGCGACCGGTAATGTATCATCTGTACCTTCAAACCAATCCGCAGATACAGTCACGGATAGGGGAGGATTGCCCAACTCCGCCGTCGCTTCGCGTACCAGGGCCTCAGTGCTGTCATTAACAAAAACGATTTCAACCGCAGAATGCTCAAGGACGTATGTAATAGTGGATACACCCGACACGAGATTGATGGCCGTCGCGGTATACCCGCCGTAGAGACAGCCGAGCAGCACCAGCACCGCATCCGCACCATTTTTCATGGCATAACCGACCGTACTGCCCGGTTCGATACCCTGCTTATACAAATTAGCGGCAAAGGCTTTTGCGGCGGTTTGCAGGTCGCGATACGTAATGGTGCGACGCGCATCGGGATCGATCAAAAACACGCGGTTCGGTCTGGCCTGTGCATGCCAGTCAATCATATCCGGGACCGAGCGGCCCTCAATACGGCTCATCGCAAAGGGCTGACTCATTTTCCTGCCGCCTGCCAGTATGTACCGAAAATATCATCTACAGACGGTTCACGCGGCGCAATCGTCCGGACAATCTTCGTGATGTTCATGAAATGCCTGTAGTTCAAATTATCATCAATCGAATTGCCGCCCCAGCTGCCACACCCCATGGACAAGGAGAACGGCATCCCGTTGTTAAAGGCCCCGCCGGTGGCAAAACAATGCGCCTGATTGACGATCACACGGCAGGTCGGCAGAGAATGCCCGAGCGCCCTTGCCCGCTGATCATCTGCGCTGTGCAAACCGATGGAATGGCCCGCCCCCTGATGATCCAGGATGCGTGCCGCAACCGATACCGCATCGTCGAAATCCCGTGCGCGGTACAATGTTGTCACCAGGGACAGTTTTTCACCGGATTCCGGATAATCCGCGCCGATGCCTGCGCCGTCTATCACAAGAAACTTCGCGCTGTCCACGTCCGGGACGGAAATGCCGGAAACAGAAATGACCTTATCAATATCCTGCGCCAGCAGGTGCTTATTCAGGCCGCCGCCGCCGAACAAAGAGGCCTTCAGTTTTCCGGCCTCATCACCCTGAAGGTAACGCGCCCCCGCCGTGTTCAGGTGTCTGATAAAATCATCAAAAACCGCATCAACAACAATCAGTGAATTTTCGGATGAACACGAGGTGGAATTGTCAAAGGTTTTGGACGCGGCAATCTTTTGCGCCGCCTGTTCAATATCCGCCGTCTCATCAACGATGACGGTCACATTGCCCGCGCCGACACCAAGCGCCGGTGTTCCCGAGGAATACGCGCGGCGGACATTATCCTGACTGCCGGTCACAACCAGCATATCCACCGTTTCCATCAGACGCTGTGTTTTAATTTTAGAGGCCGGTGCCGGAACCATCTGAACCAGATCGCGCGGAACGCCGATGCGGTCGAATTCCGCATGAATATATCCCAGCAGTACTTCACAGGCCGGAATGCCCTTCGGCGAGGGGGCCAGAATGATCGCATTGCCGCATTTAACGGCATTGATGGCATTATTCGCCGGTGTTGCAACCGGGTTGGTCGAGGGCACAACAGCACCTACAACTCCCTTTGGTCGTGCAATCTCGGTAATACCCGTCTCTTCATTTTCGGACAGAACACCAACCGTAACAGCCGCTTGAATATCGCGCAGCAAACCGAGAGTTTTACGGTGATTTTTGGTGAACTTATCGCTGACATTACCCAGTCCCGTGGTCTCCACGGCCAGCTTTGCCATTTCCTCATTCCGGTCCGGCTGCATTATCGCCCAGCCGATAGCAAGTGCAGCATTATCATAACGTGCCTGGTCCGCTCCTTTTTCAAAGGCGGTTTGCGCAATACGAGCACGCGCAACCAGAGTATCAATTATCTCCTCTTCAGGAGACAATTCCACAGCGGGAGCATTCATCAGTATTTCCTCAGAAGACGAACCGGAAATAACGCGCTATAGCGATCCGGAAGTGTTGCCCGCACATGCGGGCAACATCGAAACCCGGCCTTTACAGACCCTTAAGCAGCTCGGCCAGGGTTTCCTGACGCTTTGCCCACATTGCCTGAACTTCTTCACGGTTCATAACATGCAGCGGTGAACCACCTGCTTTCATGCGCTTTACAACGCGGGCGTGTTCAAACATTCCGGGCACTTTGGCGGCCAGTTTATCAATGACATCCTGCGGTGTCCCTTTGGGAACCATCAGGCCCCGGAAGTTGACCGAAGCGTTATCAACCGGATAACCGGATTCCATCAGGGTCGGGACATCCGGCAAAAAGTCGTTACGCTCCAGATCGGCAACCGCCAGCACCTTGACATTGCCTGCTTCAGCAGCACGGAACCCGTCGGAAAGGTTGTTGATACCGGCAACAACATCACCGGCAATCACAGCTTTCATCGCAGCGGCACCACCGCCCTTGGTCGGGATGTAGACAAATTTCGCACCGGTTTCTTTTTCAAGTTGCAACGCCGCAATATGGTGGCCGACGAAAAGGCCCGCCCCCGAAAGCGTCACTTTACCGGGGTTTCCTTTTGCATAATCCACCAGTTCCTGAATGGTGTTGTAAGGGCTGTCCTTACCGACAACGACTACTGCGGGATCGGCACCCCAGTTCGCAATCGGTTCAAAACTGTCAACCGAATACTTTACACCGCCTTTGATAGATTGTGCGATAAAGTGCGGCACGTTGTAGGCGGACATTGTGTAACCGTCAGCTTCAACCTCATCGGCAAACCAGTTCCAACCGACACGTCCGCCGGCACCCGGCTTATTCAGAATATAAATCGGCTGGCCGAGCATATCCTCGTTACCGGCAACCATGGTCACAATACGCGCCTGAAAATCGGTCGCGCCGCCTGCACCATAAGAGACAGCAACGCCGATCGGACGAGACGGATACTCATCAGCGCTTGCCGGAACAGCCAGTCCCATTGTTGCCGCAGCGAGCGATAAGCCCAGTGCCTTGAACAGTGTTTTCATTGTCTTCTCTCCCAATTGTCCGCCCGCTTATCGACGGGTCAGAATATCATACCTCGCGGCGTCTGGACCTTCAGCAACAGCGCAAAAAGCCCGTAAATGACCGCCATGAAGATTGTCGTGACTATGACCCGCTTTATCCAGCTGCGTCCATCCGAAAACGGGGTCGGGTCATAAATCGAATAGAGTGTAAAAAAGGCGATTGTGGAGCTGGTATAAAAGCCCAGACCCCGCCGGACCCAATCGTAAAGCCAGTGCCCTTCCAGCGCCGCGACTTTGCCGTAACCTTTTGCAGCCCAGAAGAAATAGATCAGAATCACAATTAGCCCCGGCAAAATCGCCTTTACCGTATCGCCGCTCAAACCTTCACCGACCTTGGATAGCCCCATCACCGCGCGCACAAAATTCCATAACGCAAAGGCCATGAAAAAAACCGAAATCAGGCGCGGGAACAGAAAGGCTTCCGCCGGTTCCTGAGTAAAACTGACCCAGGCGACAAACAGCGCAATGGCAAAAATACCCCCTGACGAAACCAGATGCTGTGTCCGTGACGCGGTCATGCCTGCACCTCCCCGCTCTTTACGGATGCGTTGCGGCCTCTGGCACGATGCGACAGGAAAGAATACCCGATTGAAAGAACTACAAGCGCCATCAGGACCAGGTTCAACGACCCGGTCATGAAATATTGTGCCTGTGCCCAATTACCGTCGAATTGTGCTCCAGCAATGAGAGAGCCCTGAACAAAATTCGATTCCGCAATCGGACCAAGGATAAGGCCCAGAACGACAGGCGCGGCCGAAAACCCGAATTTTTCCAGGAAATACATACCAAGGCCCAACGACAACATGATCCAGACATCACCCATGGATTGCTGGACCGAATACGATCCGAAAAGAGCCAGCACCAGTACAGCCGATCCCATAATCGGCAAAGGCGCACGGGCAATCTTTGCCGCCCATTTCGCAATAGCGATGCCGAATATGACCATAAAAATCTGTCCGATCAGCATAGAGTTAATGAAGGTCCAGATCACTTCCGGATTACGATCAAAAATATCAGATCCGGGGAAAATTCCATGAATCAACAATCCGCCCAACAGCACCGCTGCCGTGGGCGAACCCGGGATCGAAAGCGTCAGCAAAGGCACCAGAGACGGCCCGACCATAGCATTGTTGGCGGATTCGGCAGCGACCAGTCCTTCAGGATGGCCGGTGCCGAATTTTTCCTTATGGGGCGAAAATTTCTTCGCCTGGTCATATGCGACCAGTCCGGCAATCTGTCCGCCGATGCCCGGGATAAGGCCGACGATCGAACCGATCACGGTCCCGATGGTCAAAGGCCGCGCGCTACGCCCGATTTCCTTAACCGAATCGCCAAAAGCATGTTGCGGCACATCGATGGCCTCGATCTTTACCTTGCTACGCCCCTTGGCAAACATGTCAAGGACCTGCGGAATGGCGAAGATGCCGATAAGTGCCGCAATAATATGGATGCCGCCCGCCAGTGCATCGTGAAAGATAAACCTTTGTGCACCCTGAATATCGTCATACCCGATCATCGAAAGCCACAGGCCGATACATCCCGACAGCAGACCTTTGACAAATGATTTGGAATCCAGCGTCCCGATCACCGTCACACCCAGAATCGCTAGCCAGAACAAATGCGACGGTCCGAAAGCCAGTGCCCATTGCGCCAGCATCGGCGTCAGAAAAATCAGGAGCAGCACGCCCAGAACACCGCCGATTCCAGAGGACAGAAACGACAGATGCAAGGCCCGCGCACCCTGCCCTTTTCTGGCCATTGCATTGCCATCCAGCGCCGTAGCAATATTCGCAGGCGCGCCGGGTATCTTCAGCAAAATTGCACTGACCGCGCCACCGGCTACAGTCGAGGTATACGCCGCCCCGAGCAGTATCAGCCCCTGTGTCGCGGACAAATGAAATGTAAAAGGTATCAGCAACGCGACCGCCATTGTCGGCGACAATCCGGGTGTTGCTCCCAATATCAAACCGCCGATTGTACCGCCCACCAGCAGTGCAAAGGCGAGAGGTTCAAAAACCCCGCCGAAATAACTCAGGAACTCCATCCGGCTCCCGTCCTCCCTGTCAAGCTCTGCGGCCCATGATTTATGTTGAGGCTAAGCCATGAAAACAGGAATGCAAACGTTTTCATTTAAGATATGATCTCTGATATGAAGACGACACGATCACGCAAAGGCGCTCCGGGACTGATCGAAGTGGCAGCACGTGCAGGCGTTTCACCGGCCACCGTATCGCGTTATTTCAACAATCCCGATATCGTAAAACCGGACACAAAAGCACGCATTGCCAATGCCGCCGCCAGTCTCGGTTATATCCGCGACCGCATGGCAGGTACGCTTCATAATCGTTTTTCGGGCACCATCGGGCTTATCGTACCGACGATAGACAACGCGATATTTGCCGAATTCATCGAAGCCTTCGGCAGCAAGCTGCGCGAAAACGACAGAAATATGCTCATCGCCTCCCACGGGTATAATCTGACTTTGGAGGTTCCGATTGTCCGTTCATTGCTGGAACGGCGAATCGACGGTGTGGTTCTGATTGGTTTGGACCATGATCCGATACCACTTGATATGCTGGCCCAGCGGAATATCCCGGTGATTTCTGCATGGAATTACCGGCCGAATTCAACCTTGCCCTGTATCGGAGCAGACAATCGTGCTGCAGGGGCAGCGGCGGCAAAACATCTGCTAGATCTGGGCCACCGCGACATTGCCTTTGTATTTCCCGATACAACATCAAATGACCGCGCTCGTGACCGGTTGGATAGCGCTTTGGCAACTGTAGCCGGTACCGGCCACAAGCCGCCCGCTGAACGTCTTTATATCGCACCCTATGATATCGGCGAGGCAAAAGCCGTGGGCCAGCGCATTCTGAGCACAACGCCGCCAACCGCAATTATTTGCGGAAATGACGTGATCGCACAGGGAATTGTTTATGCCTGCCAGTCGCGGGGAATATCAATTCCCCGCGATCTGTCGGTTATCGGCATCGGTGATTTCAGCGGATCTGCCCATATGGAACCAGGCCTAACAACGCTGCGCCTGCCTGCCAAACAAATCGGCCGCGAAGTGGCTGAAACAATCTTAAAAATGAGTATGACCGGACTTCCGCCGAGTGAAATGCGGAAGAATATAGACGTAAAATTGATAATAAGAAAATCGACAAAATCTATATGAATTGGTCGGAGCGGTAGGATTCGAACCTACGACCCTCTGGTCCCAAACCAGATGCGCTACCAGACTGCGCCACGCTCCGTTAGGGGCTAGATAGCGCATCAAACCTGCTACAGCAAGCCCTCTATTGCATCGTAACGTGTCATTTTTTTTCCAGCGTGACCGACCAGCTTACCGTATCGCCGACCTTGATCCCAAGGGCTTCGGCCTGACCACCCGCAATCTCAAAAACCGTCAGAACCGGACCATCAGAAATGATAGGGTTCAACGAATGCGGCTTTGTTTCGCGCGCAATTTTCACAATCCGGTTTTCCGGACTTATAAACAGCATATCAAGCGGAATAAGGGTATTCTTCATCCAGAAAGATGCAATGCGCGGACTCGGATAAATAAACAGCATGCCGTGCCCGTCCGTCAGTTCCTCACGGAACATTAAGCCGCGGGATCGTTCACTCTCATCATCCGCAATTTCAATATCGAAGCCATGAATTTTAGAAGCGCTCTTAATTTCAAGCGTTCCAATTCCAAAGGTTTCTGCACAGGCAGAGGAAACAGTTAGCATCAGCGCGATTAAGACTGGCCGTATTATCAATTCAACTGCTCCTGAAGGAAAAATCCCAGGGCCGGACTTCAGATGCCATCCGACCGCGTGGTCCCTCAACCGCCCGTACAAGCACAGCCTCGCCCGGGTCGAGGTCAGGCAATCCGAACCGGCGCAACACTTCCATATGAACGAATACATCAGCCTCGTCAGCATGCATATTCACAAAACCGAAGCCTTTGGCCTTATCAAACCACTTTACCCGTGATGGTACCAATGCACCGCCCGCGACATCCTCGCCGGTCGGCATCGAATATTCATCACACTGCGTGCATTCAATTTCGCTGGCGGGTTGCTCATCAACCGAGACAATCCGGCTCGCCTGAATGCCGCGATCACGGCGTTGCACTTCGCAAACAACATGAGCGTTTTCCGATATGGTACTGAAACCTGCGGACCGCAAAACAGACATATGTAACAATACATCGCCGCCCGATAATTCGGGGCGATCATCATCAGGCACGATAAACCCGTACCCTTTCACAGGATCGAACCATTTAATCCGCCCTGAAACGTTCAAAATGTCTTTATCGTCCAAAGTCGCCGATCCAAACCAGGTTATTACCTACGTAACATTATTACAAATCCGTACACCAATTCAGCGATTTTGCATCATCAAAATAAACGTCTGCGCGTTAACACACTTTTCAAAAAAAAAATTGATGCATGAAAAATACAGTAGTACGGGCAAAAAGTTCGCGCAGCCGTTATTTGACGTAAATATTGTGTAAACTTTAATGAATAAGTGTGCTTGTTCGAAAG
>CALFWP010000166.1 GCA_937927905.1 uncultured Neomegalonema sp. | reverse complement strand
ATGATGGTGTGATTGCCTTCGGCGGCGGCTCCGGCCTTGATCTGGGCAAGATGGTTGCGTTTATGGCGGGGCAAACGCGCCCTGTCTGGGATTTTGAGGATATCGGCGACTGGTGGACCCGCGCCGATTCTGATGCCATCGCACCGATTATCGCCGTGCCGACCACTGCCGGAACCGGATCCGAAGTCGGACGGGCAAGCGTGATCACAAACAGCAAAACCCATGTGAAAAAAATTATATTTCACCCCAATGTGTTACCGGCTGTTGTTATTGCCGATCCTGAGCTTACCGTCGGAATGCCTGCAATCATTACGGCGGGAACCGGCATGGATGCTTTTGCTCATTGTCTGGAGGCATTCTCATCACCGCATTACCACCCGATGAGTCAGGGCATAGCTTTGGAGGGAATGCGGCTGGTCAAAACATACCTGCCCCGCGCCTTTGCCGATGGCTCCGATATCGAAGCCAGGGCACATATGATGGCTGCGGCTGCCATGGGCGCAACGGCCTTTCAGAAAGGTCTCGGCGCGGTCCATGCCGTCTCCCACCCCGTAGGAGCAATTTACAACACCCATCACGGAATGACGAATGCCGTTGTCATCCCGCCGGTTCTACGCATGAACCGCACGGCGATTGAGGACCGGATTGCAGGTGCCGCAGATTACCTCGGCATCACGGGCGGATTTGACGGGTTTTATGATTACATCATTGCATTGCGCAGTGACCTGGGCGTACCGGACAGGCTCAGCGCTTTGGGTGTCGGGACAGACCGCATCGATGACATGGTCGAAATGGCCTTGCAGGACCCGAGTGCAGGGGGCAATCCGGTCGAAATGACACCACAAAACACACGGGACCTGTTCGACGCCTGTATTTAAAGTGTCCAGCTAAAGCTCAAAAAGGGTATGAGCGCGGAATATGATGTTCTCATACCCTGTAAATTTGCGGATCACGATCTTTCGGCGGGTATAAAATACCCGCCAGATATCTGTGGTACTTAATTCAGGTTCGGAATGCTGATACCGTTTAATTCGACAGGCGCACTCTCTTCGGATAATGGCGCCCCCGCTATGCCGTTCGCGATATCCTCTGCACTGATATAAACCAGATCACCGTTGACTACAGCATAACCCGGCTGTGTCCGTGGCAAAGGCTGCGACAAAAACGGCTGAGCAACTGTCCCGCGCTTGCTTGCAGGCACCGGCGTCTGCAGCGGACGTTCAACAAGGGTCACCTGCGGCGAAGACGGGGCCGGCAAGATCTCGGTCTCTAAAAGCAAAGGTCCTGAAACCGGTCCGGTATAGGTTTGGACAGGCTCCGTCAGCAGTAGATTCGGCTGTGGCAGGGCAACGATCTCCTGTTGCGGGAGCAATACCGGATCAGAAAATATGACAGGATCAGAGGCCGTAACTTCGACACTTACCGGCGGAAGCGGAGCCAGAGGCTCTGAGAAAGGAGAAATTGCCTCCGGAGCAACAAATGGCACAGCGACTTCAACGGGTTGAATCTCAGGCTGAACATTTTCTATGGGGCGCGGGTCGTATTGCAGTTGCGGAATCTGCAGCGCAGGGTCCTCAAAACCCACCTCGGCAACAGGCACAATAGCAGCCTCTGGAACCGATGTTTCTACAAGGATAGCCGGATCGTAAAAGCCCTGCCCGGCACCCAAAGCGCCAAGACGCCGGACCGCAAATTCATTCAGCCCGACCTGCCGTACCCGGCCATCATTCCAGATACGGATGGCGCCACTGCGCTGGTTTTGAGCACGCGTGTAAAATTCAATAGCTTCGGAAATACGGCCTGTATTTTCATAGACTTCACCAAGCCCAACCAATGCCGC
Source organism: uncultured Neomegalonema sp. (assembly GCA_937927905.1). Classification (GTDB taxonomy): domain Bacteria; phylum Pseudomonadota; class Alphaproteobacteria; order Rhodobacterales; family Rhodobacteraceae; genus JAHDDY01. The sequence continues at coordinate 22,427 of CALFWP010000166.1, read as the reverse complement.
AACATTTCCGGGGTCAGCGGCAAGAGCAGTGTCATAAGCAGTTTCAGCTGCGGCAAGGTCACCTGCACGATAAGCTGCGTAGCCTTGCTCGGCAGCGTTTGACCCGGAAGGGGCAGGTTGAGACGAACAAGCGGAAAGCAAGGCAATCATACCAGTAGCAATCAGAATGCGGTGTGTCATATAATAAGCCTTCCACGGACTGTAGAGTTAGTCCGGACATTCACCTGTAGGTAGTGTCCGGATTTGAAACACCGGTCAGGAACTTACTGGTATCCTTACCGGTTTGTTAACAGGCTGTGCAAACAGAGGGCCAAATGGCGATTCTAAAACCGACAGCGATACACGGACGTGTCTTTGGCCTTTATATAAACAACAGCCGCAAAGATGACCTCGAAAGCACGGCGCTGGATAGCGTGACCGTGACTTATGAGGGATTTGAAGGCGAAGACCATGGCGGGTTAACCCGCCCCTCATGCTCACGCGTAAAGCTGCAGTATAAGCGTGGTACCGAAATCAGGAATGCGCGCCAGATTTCAATACTCAGCCGGGAGGAACTGGACGGCATCGCATCGGATATGGGGTTGGATACAATCAAACCGGAATGGGTCGGCGCCAATCTTGTATTCGAGGGTATTCCGGACTTGACACAACTTCCGCCCGGTAGTCGCCTTATTTTCGAGGGCGGCACCTCTTTGGTTGTTGATATGGAAAATGCGCCGTGCCGGTATACCGCCGCTCAGATCGGAATACACCGGCCGGAAAAATCAACCGCTTTTACAAAATATGCCACAGGGCGACGCGGTGTCACCGCCTGGGTGGAAAAAAACGGCATTATTGCTTTAAATGAAACAGCGCGTCTGCATATCCCGCCACAAAGGATTTACGAGCCGGCATTATAGGGTTTCATTGTCAGGATTAACATGGACTGCGGTAAAGGACATACTATCCCGACAGCACTGCGGATGCGGAAACAGCTCGCGACCATATTCAAAGCCTATAAAACCTCATTATACGGAATTTCACCTCCGGACCGCTCGCTAAGCCTGGCCAAAAGCCGGTCTGTATCCGGTATCGGACCGATGATATAATCGCGTGTTCCCATGGAACAGCACCCAGCCGCATTGCTATCATACCCCATGCATTTCCGGGTGAATATATCCGCGGTCAGAGCGCCAATTAGGACATCTTTACCGGGCAAATCAATCAGATCAGGCTCAATACTTGTCCGAAAAATAGAGCCTCCGTATGCTGAATCTGGCCGACAACGGAAAACCAGGTCACGCCTTATCAAAGCGCCGGTATCACAGCAGCTCTACAGCAGTGGCAGAACCGAACTGTTGGCGCCAACTCTGAAAGGCGACCAGGATTGAGCCGGAACTTGCGTAAAACTATCATTTACCATGTACGCAAGTTTCGCCGCGGTTCCGTTCATCATTCCGCCAATGCCGCTGAGCGAATTGTCCGGCACACCCGAAACAGGCGGAGAAATCGATGGCCTTACCGGACGTGAAGGCGGTGCAATCGCGGGTGATTTCAGAACAAAAGGTGGCGCAATAGCGGCACTGTCAGGCCGTGTCGGTTCTGTGATAAAGTTGTGGAATTCGGCGGATTGACGCGATAACGGTGCTGAGATCAACGGTCCGGTCATCGTGGACGGACCGGCCTTACGCTCCGGCACCTCATCACGCTCGGCACCTAGTATCCTGGCGCTCAACCCTTCAAAAGAGTCCGGAACACCTGATAACAAAGGAACGTTCGGCAAAGACGGCGTATCGGCAATCATTACATCACAAACACTTGAATGCACCTGTACCGTACTGATACATTATCAGGGGCCGGATGCCAAGGTTTATGCAAAGCATTACTCCTGCATCGGGCAACAGTGCCTATACACTATAGACCCGCACCGACTTAAACCCGACTGATGCATCGCCGATCTGTTCCGCAGCAGGTGAAGCACCGCTTTCGAGCCATCGCTTACCTGTCATATATGCGCGGGGATCGTTCATTGCCTCCACACAAATCAGGCGATCTCCGGAATAAATCCAGTTTGATCCTGAACGGGGTTTGTCCCCCTCACGCCAAACCGCAGCGGAATACCCCATAGGAAGACCGGCGGATTGGAACTTAACATCGTACTGATCAGACCAAAACCAGGGCATTGCCGCATATGGTTCCGTATCGCCCAGCATCGAAGCCGCACAGATCTTGGCCTGATCAAGCGCGTTTTGCACCGATTCCAGCCGCAATGTCCCATAGGGCGGATGCGGATGCTCTGCCACATCTCCCGCCGCAAAAATATCCGGATCCGCCGTCCGGCAATATTCATCGACGACAATGCCATCACCGGTTTGCAATCCTGCATCCGAGGCAAGGCGCTGATTGGGAAGAACGCCAATGCCCGCAACCACAATATCAGCAGGAATTTCGATCCGATTGGTATGCTCCAGATGATCAACGACAACCCGTTCAACCTCGACACGCTCAACTTTTCCTGCGCCCTCAATCGCACTGACTGTCTGATTAAGGCGGATATGTACGCCCTCTTCTTCATGTAATTTATGCATAAATGCCGCTGTTTCAGCGCTAGCAACGCGGGAGAGCAGGCGGGGTGAGCGGTGCAGGACCGTGACCTCCAAACCCTTTTTACGCAGCACAGCTGCGGCCTCTAATCCGATATACCCTCCGCCGATTACAACAGCGGTTCGCGCATCCGGTATCGCCGGTTCCAGCCCGTCAATATCGTCGATGCCGCGCACATAATGGACACCCGAAAGATGCGCTCCCGGACACTCCAATGTGCGTACCCGCGCCCCCGTCAGCAATGCAAGACGGTCATAGGACAGTGTCTCATCGCCCAGCGTAACCTTGCGCTCCTCCCTGTCGATTGATGTCACAGGGTGCCCGAGGCGTAATTCGATATCGTTGTCGTCATAAAAAGAGCGTGGTTTGACGAACAGCCGTTCACGCGCAAAATCACCCAGTAAGTAGGCTTTCGATAAGGGAGGTCGCTGATAGGGAAGCCAGGCTTCCTCACCGATCAGGGTGATTTTTCCGCCGAAACCGCCACGGCGCAAGCTCTCGCAAAGCTGTGCGGAGGCATGCCCTGCACCTATAATCAGAAATTTTCGCATGTCGTCAGCCATAAATCCTCGCTTTGCATATAAATCTCGCTATTTCATGCAGCAGAAGAGATCAACCAAAGGAACTGTAATGGCTGCAATTAAAGCGGGCGATAAGCTGCCGGATGCGACATTCGGCGTTATGACAGCGGACGGACCGGCGCAGGCGAGCACGGCAGAGGTTTTCAACAACAAAACTGTCGCCGTCTTTGCGGTGCCGGGTGCGTTTACACCGACCTGCCATATGACCCATTTGCCGGGATTTCTGGCCAATGCCGACGCGTTGCGCGCGAAGGGCGTGGATCAGATTGCCTGTATCTCAGTAAATGATGTCTTCGTTCTCGACGCCTGGGCAAAGGACACCACCGCCGGAAGCGATATACAAATGCTTGCGGACGGAAGCGCGGCATTTACCAGTGCCATCGGCATGGAGCTGGACCTGACGGAACGCGGCCTCGGTATACGCTCGAAGCGTTATGCAATGCTGGTAAAGGACGGCATGGTTGAATCTTTTCTGATTGACGATAACCCGGGTGAGGCGTCCAAAAGCAGCGCCGAAGCCCTCCTCGCCACGCTTTAAACATGCTTCGGAAAGGCTTTTTCCTGGATCGCTGTCTTTTTAGCTTTTTGAAAAAACAGCTACCCGGGAAAGGGACATAAAACGCGATGCGTCCGCCGCAACAGATCTGTCACAGCGCGGGCGCACTTATTTTTTCAGCAAAGCAATTGCATTGCCAAATTTGGTTTTCGCCCGCACACGAACCGGCCGCCATCGGTTCGGACCGATCCGGCGCAATTCGGCATTGAAAGGGTAGGAGCGCCGCTCAGGAGTCATATATTTAGCCTTGAAGCCCGCCAGTCGTTCGTATCGGCCTTCACACCGGGCGTTTTCCTGATCACCGGACACCTGCTTCATGCTAATGCGATGCAACTTTCTGCCGTCAAAGACTTTCATATCGACATCGCATGGCCCGGTACGGGGTGCGGAGAGCATCGCAACAGCTGTGGCAGGGTCAATCGCGCCTCTGACCTCGTCGAAACCGCTGATATCATAAGAACGCTTATCGAAGACAGGGTCGGCACGTACTGCGGTCGCATTACCGGCCTCATCAAACTGCATCTCCGTGTTGCGCTGTTTGCGACCGTCCCGCACCCAATAATCAAAGGATTCGGGAACCGCCCCCCCGTCATCGGTCACCGTCCCGGAGGAGGATGCAAGCGCGTCCGTATCAAGCACCCAGCGGAACAACCTGGCGATATCGAAACGCGCCTCGGTCGCGTAACGGTCCTCATCCATAGCAATTTCCAGCTTCAGTGTCCCGACCGGCAGGCCGCCTATATAGGCACGATATGCCAGGGTTTCGGAAACCGGCTCGGATGCCTGAACAGCAACAGGACAGCAAACCAAGACACCCGCAACAAGAATTTTCTTTATCATATCATCACTTAGAGCGATTGAAAACGGCATGCACAAGGCAGAGATTAGACAAGATAGTCTAATTTCTTAGCAAGTTTAACATCAAGTGAACTCAATCCGTCACAATCATGCGTAATCAGCGTGACCTCAACCCTGTTGTAAACATTGGACCATTCCGGATGGTGGTTCCATTTTTCCGCCCAGAACGCAACTTTGGTCATCCAGGCAAAAGCATCAACAAATGTCTTGAATTTAAAGGACTTACGGATTGCATCTCGATCATCAACCGGCATCCAACCGGCCTTCATCAAAACCGCCAGCGCCTCTGAACGCTCAGTTGCAGTCAGTTTTCCGGTCATCACAAAACACCATTGTAAATGCCTCACGTAAGGCCATGTCCAAATCCGTCATCGTTGCCGTGATCCCCAATTCCGCAAGACTGGTCACACCATGCTCAGAGATACCGCAAGGGACAATGCCGTTATAATGATCCAAATCCGGCTCAAGATTGATCGAAATCCCGTGCAGCGTGACCCAGCGGCGCACCCGTACACCCAACGCAGCAATCTTATCTTCCCGCTGCGGGGCGTTGATATCCGTGCGACGGACCCAGACACCGGGCCTGCCCTCCCGCCTCTCACCCGTGACATTAAACATGGCGAGAGTGCGGATAATCCATTCCTCCAGACGATGCACAAAACACCGCACGTCCTGACCGCGCAGTTTTAAATCCAACATGGTGTAACAGATGCGCTGCCCGGGTCCATGATACGTATATTCACCTCCCCTGCCCGCAACATGGACAGGAAAACGCGCATTGAGTAGATCCGCCGGTTTCGTGCTTGTGCCAGAGGTATAAAGCGGGGGATGCTCCAGCAACCAGACGCATTCAGGCGCGCCCTCTTTACGGATCGCATCCGCCCTTGCCTCCATGAACGCCAATGCCTGCGGATAATCTACCGGCTGATCATCCACGCGCCATTCAAGGCCGCGATCAGTGGCGGCAACTGCAACGGCGTTTTGCGGTTGGCATATCATGGCATTACCCCGTTTCAGCCCGTTGTATCACCGGCGGATTGCCCGATGGACACCCCTCGCCTTACGGAACGGGACGCGTTGCCGAGCTCTCCGTCAACCGCACGTAAGCCGGTGAATTGTAACTTTGCCAGCCGCGCATAAAGCCCGCCTTCGGCGACCAGGCTGTCATGGGTGCCCTCAGCAACGATCTTGCCATCCTCCAGCACAATAATGCGATCGGCCATTTTCACTGTCGCAAGGCGATGAGCGATAACCAGCGTTGTGCGCTCCCTGGATAGCATTTCAAATGCCTGCTGCACCGCACGTTCACTTTCCGCATCAAGGGCAGAAGTCGCCTCGTCGAGCAGCAGAACCGGCGCGTCACGCAAAATTGCTCTGGCAATGGCAATGCGCTGTTTCTGACCACCGGATAGCATAACACCGCGCTCTCCGACCTCTGTGGCATATCCATCGGGCAACGCCTCAATAAAACCGCTCGCAGCGGCGGCTTTCGCTGCCTTCATAGCATCCGCTTCGGTTGCGCCCGGGTGCCCGAACAAAATGTTATCCATCACGCTGGCGGCAAAAATTGCCGGTTCCTGCGGCACAACAGACAGACGGGCACGAACCGCTTTCGGATCTGCATCCGGCAGAAATACGCCATCCAGCCGGATCGCACCGTCTGAAGGGTCATAAAAACGCTGCAATAAACTGAAAATCGTCGTCTTTCCCGCTCCGGAAGGCCCGACCACCGCGACAGTTTCTCCGGGCTTTACAGTAAAACTGATATTATCAAGCGCCCTTTCATCCGAACGGCTCGGGAAACTGAACGACACATTATTGAATGAAATTTCACCGCGCGGTTCCGGCATTGCGCGCGGATTGGCGGGCATCACAATATCCGCTTTACTGTCGAGGATTTCAACCAGACGCTCTGTTGCTCCCGCCGCCTGTTGCAACTGTGTCCACATGTCCGAAAGCGCGGCAAAGGCACCGGCAACAATCACCGCATAGAGAATAAACTGCCCCAGCTCTCCGGCGGTCATGCGGTCATTGATCACATCGGATGCCCCGATCCACATGACGCTGACGATGCCGGTAAACAGCAAAAATATGACAATCGCAGTCAATCGCGACCTTGCGGAGATCCGCCTGTGCGAAGCCGTATAAGCACCCTCGGCAGCCTCTCCAAACCGTTGCCTGGCAAAATCCTCATACGTAAAACTTTGCACATCACGCACCGATCCGAGGGTCTCACCGGCAATTGCAGAGGTTTCGGCAATCTTATCCTGGGCAAGTTTGGAGAAACCGCGCACGCGCCGTCCCATCAGAATAATCGGGATGACAATAACCGGAACAATTAGAAGGACCAGCCCTGTCAGTTTCGCACTTGTAAGCAACAGCATGACGACACCTCCAACCAGCAGGAGGATATTGCGCAATCCGATCGAAACAGTGCTGGCCACCAGCGTCTGAACCAGTGTTGTGTCAGTATTGATGCGTGACAGCGCCTCACCGGTGCGTATTGTTTCAAAAAACCGCGGGCTCATACCGATGGCATGATCATATGTTTCGCGCCGGATATCCGTGACAATCCGCTCGCCCAGCCATGTCACAAAATAATAGCGCAGAGACGTCGCAATCGCGAGCGCCCCCGCCACCCCGATCATAGCCAGAAAATACCGGTCGATATATTCCGCTTTTTCCTGATCAAACCCGAGGTCGATCACCCGCCGGAGGGCAATGGGCATAAGCAACGTAAAGAATGCCGCAGACGTCAGCGCAAAAGCCGCAGCAAAAACCTGTCCCTTGTATGGTTTGAAAAACGGCAACAGCCGCCTCAATAATGCTGGCTTTCCCTTTTTCCGATCCGTATCAGCAGCCACAGCACTCACCCCCGCTTCATCATGCTTCTGATTAACAAACCGGAACACAAGCGGCAATCACGCTTCACGCAATGTGAACACACTGATTAACCTTATGTGATTCAATAACACCGAACCGGGATATTGAAATAATTATAATAAAAATTACCAGTAAATATATCTATTTTCTCATTATAAATCAAAATATTTTCAATATTAATCATTGAAATTAATAAATTATAATACGTTTATTTTATATCTACTCAAGTATATCCGTCACGCAGAAATCGTATTATGGCAACACAGGATGTTCAGTTGAATCACCCTCAAGGAAAATACGAGACCGGCGAACACGCAGACAGCAGACATATCGTGGCTTACCGCGTCAGCACGTCATTCTTCGGTCGAGGTTTTTACGTCGCATTCTTCATGGGATCCGAACAGCGCACGAAAGAAAGATTGGACCGCGAAGGGCAGGTACGCTCTTTCAGTGCCATACTTTTTTCCTGGATCAGCCTTGCCTGGCTGATTTTCTGGATTAGCGCCCTGCTGATCGGCGTTTTCATAATTGCCGGCTATCTTATCAAATCTCTTGCAGGGATAGACCTGATGGACAGTAACTTTTTTTTACATAGTTTTTTCTTCGATTAAAGCGGTTTAAGCAAAGGCAGCTGCGCTTAAACTGGGCCGGTCAGGACCGGCTTTCGCATAAAGTGCTGTAAAATAAACAACAGCTTAGAATATTTTCACTTCCGCATCACTGAAGGAAACGTGATTGGCCGGTCCCGTTGCAGGACATACTATACGTATGACCTGCACTTGCGGTTTTTCGTCACGGACCGTCTTAAAGTCGTATTGTGCAGCCCTATTGACCCAGCGGACGATACCCCTCCGCACCTGAAGAGCTGCGACCTGTACGAGAAAGGCCCTGCCCATGAAAATAATCACGCATTTGCGGTCCCGGATACTCCTGATAGCCTCTGCAATAACGATGTCAGTTGCCACGACCGCAGCGGTCCAAGCCCAAAGCGCGCAACTGCCGAGCTATGTCATTGCGGAATACGGCACACCGCCGCCGGTGCCGTCAGGCCCGCTGTCAGCAGACGTACAATCGGCTATTCAAACCGCTTTTGTAGACAGCATGACCCAATCAACTTGGGGCGATGCACAGCGCGACGCACTCGGGATTATTTCGGCATCGAAAGACCCGAGGATCGCCTGGATCATCGGTGATCTGATGCGTTTTGTTTCATCACGTGCGCTGAATGACAGATTGCTTGATGTGGCCTCGGACCTGATGGGAAAAAGGCTGCCCCCGATCAATCACTGGGAAGTTGTGACCAATCACCTGATTGCCTGGGATATTCCGGCCCCGCCGGATTACCTGAAATCCAAGCGCGCGATTTTCACATCGATTGTCCCCGGCTGGGACCGGATTTTTGTGGAGGGTACAATCGATTGGCGAATGGTATCTTGGGGCGGCGTGCTGATTGATGACCGTGCGTACGATACCACGGATGAACGTTGTAACTGCATACCGGCCGCCGATAATCCAGAGGTCAGCACTGCGGCAGAGGCAACGTGGCTGAAGGATGAAGACATTGTTTTCGGAGTCGAAGTCAACGGTCAGTATCGCGCCTATCCGCGCCGGATTATGGAAGTGCGCGAGATGGTCAACGATACGCTGGGCGGCCGCACTCTCGGCATTCCGTATTGCACACTCTGCGGCGCGGCACAGGCCTATTTCACCGATCAGTTGCCCGCAGGTGTAGAGCGTCCGGTTTTGCGGACATCCGGCCTGTTAATCCGCTCGAACAAAGTCATGTATGATGTGAATACGTTCTCGGTCTTCGATACATTCCTCGGCCATGCCGTAACAGGGCCGCTTGCCGCCAAAGGGATTAAACTGAAACAGGCCAGCGTCGTTACAACAGATTGGGGCACCTGGAAACGTCAGCACCCGACAACCACGGTCCTGGTTGAGTCGTTGGCACTAGGCCGTGATTTTGATTTCAGGAACGGACGCGATGCAAACGGTCCGATCTTCCCGGTAGGTGATGTTGATCCGCGCCTGCCCGTCCATGAGGACATCATCGGAGCCATCACAGCCTCCGGCAAACCCGTCGCGTTCCAACGCAGCACGGCTGTGGCTGCCCTGCAAAGCGGCAATAATATCACTTTTGAAAATATCCGCCTGAAACTTGAAGCAGGCGGCGTCAAAGCGGTTGATGCAAGCGGCGCGGATATCGGCAGTCACCAGGCCTTCTGGTTTGCTTGGTCGCAATTCCACCCTGATACAGTGCTCTGGCCGGGTTAAGATCTCTGCCGGCACTGACCGTATCAAATGAACATCAAGCGCGGAGTATTTGATATTCCGCGCTTTTTATTTCAACCACTTATCAAGGCGCTCAACCGCCTTTTCCACCGTCTCAGGCGATCCGGCAAAGCTGAACCGCATGGTCCGGTGCCCCCTTTCAGGGTCGAAATCCAGCCCAGGTACAGCGGCAACGCCCGCCTCACGCAGCATTCGCGCCGCAAACTCACGGCTATCATTTGTCAGGCGCGACACATCCCCGTACAAATAAAACGCACCATCCGCCGGGGCAAAATCCGCAAACCCCAACTTGGGCAATGCATCCTGCAGCAAGGCACGATTAGCCGCATAAACATCCAGATGGGCGGACAGCTCCTCCTCGCATTCCATAGCCGCCAGAGCTGCAATCTGACTGATATGCGGCGGACAGATGAAATGGTTTTGTGCAAGCCGTTCAACAGTCCTGATCATCGCCTCCGGCACCACCATCCATCCGATGCGCCAACCTGTCATACAGTAATATTTAGAGAAACTATTGATGACAATGGCATCATCACTCAGCGCCAATGCCGATACGTGCTTTTTGCCATAGGTCAGACGATCGTAAATTTCATCGGATATGAACGTGGTGCCATGATGTGCGCAATCATCGATCAGGGCCTGCATATCCGCCCGTAACAGCATGGTTCCTGTCGGATTGGCGGGGCTGGCAGCCAGTAACGCCTTAACCGGCCCGCTTTCTCTTGCTTGGGCCAGCAAAGCGGGTGTCGGCTGATATCCGCAGTCCAATGTACCGCTCAAGGCAACAGGATCGACATTGATTGAACGCAGAATATTCCGGTAACTCGGGTAGCCGGGGTCGGCAAGTGCCAAACGCTCCCCCTGCTCCAGTACCGAAAGAAACGACAACAAAAACGCGCCAGATGATCCTGTGGTGACAATAATACGGTCCGCCGATACAGCCACACCGTGAACAGTCTCATACATCTCTGCAATGCGTTCTCTCAAAGGGCGGATTCCCAAAGCCTCTGTATAACCGATGGGATTGTCACCGTTTAAAGCATGGATTGCGGCCTCCCGCGCCCTGACCGGAGCGGGCGCTGCGGGCTGGCCCACCTCAAGATGTGCAATATCCCGTCCCGCTCTTTCTTCCGCAACGGCCGCCGCCATTACATCCATAGCGATAAAAGAGTCTATGCGGCTGCGGCCAGAAGCGGAAAAAGACAAGGGGCCAATCCTCAGAATATATAGAAACACCCGTCACGGCAAAGCCGGTCGTGCTCTGCTAACTAATCGGTGATAAGCGGATGCTCTGGTTGCGTGAAACGTTTTCACGACATCATAGTGGCAGCTGGTTCTGTTGCCATGTATTTTTCCGCGCAAGCGGGTTGAGCGAGAGATTTAATGCGACACTCACAGTTGTTTTCTTATGCCGGCAATATTTTCACAGGTTTCTGCAAAATGTTACCTGTGCTTTTTTTGCTGTTCGCGCCCCTCTATGCGCAGGCACAATCATTGTCGTTCATCCGGGATGCGGAAATCGAGGCAACACTAAAGCGCATGAGTGTTCCGGTTTTTAAAGAAGCGGGTCTGAATCCTGACAGCATCAAGATTTTTATTATCCAGGACCGTTCACTGAACGCCTTTGTCGTCGGCAATAATATGGTATTTCACACCGGCTTGCTGGAACAACTTGAATCTATAGAAGAATTATACGGCGTAATTGCACACGAAACCGGACACATTGCCGGTGGTCATACCATCCAGAGGGCAGACGCGGCCCGCGCAACGACCGGCCCGCTTATTCTCGGCACGATTCTCGGTATTGCCGCGGCTGCAGCCGGACAGGGTGATGTCGGCGGCGCTCTCATCGCCGGAAGCCAAACCATCGCCCAACGCAGTTTCCTCAGCTACACGCGCGGACAGGAAAGTTCAGCGGATCAGGCCGCTGTCAGTTATCTTGAGGGGTTGAAGATCAATCCGGAAGGAATGCTGCGCACACTTGAAAGGCTGAAGGCAAAGGAAATTGTGTCAATAGGGAACCGCGATCCCTACACACTTACGCACCCGCTATCCGGACAAAGGATCCGCCTGCTGGAAGAGCGCGTCGAACAGGCACAGATCGAAGACAGCGCCCTTGAACCGGACCTTGTATACTGGCACCAGCGTATGCGCGCCAAACTTAAGGGATTTACCGAGGATCCGGTGCGCGTGCTTTCGCAGCTTGACCCGGATGATACCTCAGAAAACACAACACACATCAAAGCCATTGTTCATCACCGGTCGTCAAATCTAAGACTGGCGATACAGGAAGTTAACCGCCTGATATCGCTACGCCCCGCTGATGCGTATTATCATGAGCTGAAGGCTCAGATTCTGTTTGAAAGCGGATTGGCCGCTGAAGCGGTCGTCTCTTATGAACGTGCGCTGTCCCTGGCACCGGAAGAGACTTTGTTACAGGTTTCATACGGACGGGCCCTGCTTGCGCTCGAAAAACCTGAAGCCGACCAAATTGCGCGCGATATTCTGTTCACAGCTACGCGATCAGAGCGTCTGAATAGCAGTGCCTGGCGTAATCTTGCCACAGCGGAATCGCGCCTCGGCAACGAGTTACAGGCAACGCTGGCAACCGCAGAATTTCAGGCTTTGCGCGGGTCTTTGAAGGCCGCCATCGTCAATGCAAAGCGGGTCCAGGATCTCGCACCGACAGGCTCACCGGCATGGCTGCGTGCAGATGATCTGATTGCGGCAGTGGAACGCGGCCTTAAAAACCGCTAAACTATGTTTCAATATCTGAAATGCGGAAAATGCAACCGCATCGCAATGAGGTTTAAGAATGTTCGATAAAATAGCGGCGACGTTTAGCGCCATCGCTCTTGCTGCCGCCGGATATGCCGTGTTCCAGACAGGTAAAATGGCATCAACCGTATCGCAAAGTGCGGCTTTAAACACTCCCGTCTCAGGGCAGATGATCGAGGAATACATCCGTAACAACCCCGCTGTCGTTATTGCATCCCTTGAACGGTACCAGATTGAACAACAGGAATCACAGCAGCGGCTACAAAAACAGGCTGATGTGCAACTGGTCGCGGAATACAGCACTGAGATTTTCGAGGACGGGTATTCCTTTATCGGCGGAAATCCGGACGGGGATATTACACTCGTTGAATTCAGCGATTACAATTGCGGCTTCTGCAAACGCGCGCACAATGCCGTCGCCGACTTTGTCGAATCGGACGGCAATGTCAGACTTGTAATTAAGGAATTCCCGATACTCGGCGACGCATCGACCTTGGCGGGACGGGCCGCTCTTGCATCTTCAATGCAAAGCAATGCGAAAAAATATGAATCATTCAACGATGCTCTGATGCGCCATCGCGGATCGCATAACAGCGCCACAATCATGCAGATCGCACAGGATGTCGGACTTGATACCAAGCAACTGCAGATTGATATGGACTCTCCTAAAATCGACACCATGATCCGGCGGACATTTGAACTTGCCGACAAATTATCAATCAACGGCACCCCTGCCTTCGTAATCGGCAATCAGGTCGTGCGGGGCTTTGTTCCTGCTGAAGAACTGCAAAGACTTGCGGCAGCGGCAAGAGCGGGCTGAATGGAATTCACACGCCTGCAAACACATGAATAGAGTGGCGCTGAGTCCACGACACAGCGCCTTTTCGAACGATAATAAAAGACATTGATAACGGCTGTTTCCTGCCGTGAATTATTTCTTTATCATTGTCTTGATAACGGAATCCGGGGCGCGTGCCATATGACCACTGAAAAAAATGATAAAACAGAAGCGGATATCGCCTTTGTACGCGCACTTGCGCAAATTCTGAATGAAAACAATCTCGGTGAAATCGAGGTTGAACGTGAATTCGGCGAAGATGACGAATTGAAGGTACGGTTGTCGCGGGCGGCTCCGGCACCTGTCGCCGTGGCACAGCCTGCGGCGATTGCTCCGCAACCCGCACCGGCTGCGTTACCGGCTGCAGCTGTGGGCGCCCAGCCCGATGCCGCCGCAACAGCGGAGGCGGCTCCTGCGGTTGATAAGGCAGCGGTGCCCTCTCCTATGGTCGGAACCGTCTATCTCGCACCATCACCGGATGCCACGCAATTCGTTAAGGTCGGTGATCAGGTCACAAAGGGTCAAACGATTCTCATCATCGAGGCCATGAAAACAATGAACCAGATTCCGGCACCGCGTTCAGGTACGGTTACGGCCATTCTGGTCAAGGATGCCGAACCTGTTGAATTCGGATCACCTCTGATGACGATCAGCTGATGTTCGATAAGATTCTCATTGCAAACCGCGGGGAAATCGCACTGCGGATTCAACGCGCGTGCCGCGAAATGGGCATAAAGGCTGTTGCCGCGCATTCGACGGCGGATGCCGATGCCATGCATGTACGGTTGGCTGAGGAAAGCGTCTGTATCGGCCCGCCCAAGGCCGCAGACAGTTACCTGAATATTCCTGCACTTATCACCGCCTGCGAACTGACCGGAGCACAGGCCGTGCACCCAGGCTACGGTTTTTTGTCGGAAAATGCGAATTTCTCCCGTATCATCTCTGAACACGGGATCAGGTTTATCGGTCCTACGGCTGAACATATCACTATGATGGGTGATAAGATCACAGCCAAAGAAACCATGAAACGCCTTGGTGTTCCGGTTGTCCCGGGTTCCGATGGCGCCATCCGTGAGGATGCGGAAGCCAAAAGAGTGGGCGCTGAAATCGGCTACCCCGTTCTGGTTAAGGCAGCATCAGGCGGCGGTGGACGCGGCATGAAAGTCGCGGAAACCGAAGCGGATTTAACCAATGCACTCTCCACGGCACGCTCGGAGGCCAAAGCGGGCTTCGGTGATGAAACGGTGTATCTGGAAAAATATCTCGGCAAACCCCGCCATATCGAAATCCAGATTATGGCGGACAGCCACGGTAACGTTGTGCACCTGGGTGAGCGCGATTGCTCGCTGCAACGCCGGCACCAGAAAGTTCTCGAGGAAGCCCCGGGTCCCTGTATCACACCGCAGGAGCGTGCAGAAATCGGTGCGCGCTGCGCCAATGCCCTTAAGAAGATTGGATATCTCGGCGCAGGGACAATTGAGTTTCTTTATGAAAACGGGGAATTCTATTTCATCGAGATGAATACCAGGCTGCAGGTTGAGCACCCTGTGACCGAGATGGTCTATGGCGTTGATCTTGTGCGCGAGCAAATCCGCGTTGCCTATGGCGAAAAACTGTCCTTCACGCAAGACCAGCTTATTCCAGCCGGTCATGCAATAGAATGCCGGATCAATGCAGAGGATCCGCACAGTTTTATTCCATCGCCAGGGACCATTCAACGTTATCATCCGCCGGGCGGCCTGGGAGTCAGAATGGATTCCGGCATTTATGCCGGATACAAAATACCTCCCTTTTATGACAGCCTGATCGGAAAGCTCATTGTCCACGGTCGGGACCGGGAGGAATGCGTTGCCCGCTTAAGGCGCGCCCTGTCGGAGATGATCATTGACGGCGTTGATACAACCGTGCCGCTTTTTCATGCGCTACTTGACTCACCAGATGTAATAAAAGGTGATTACGACATTCATTGGCTTGAACACTGGTTGAGTAGCGGTACCCCCCATGGCGGAGGCGCTTGATCTTTCTGCAGAACTTTTGCTGAGCGCCTATGCCGCCGGTGTATTTCCTATGGGCAGTGACAATGACCCGGGCGCATTGTACTGGGTCGACCCGCCACAAAGGGGCGTACTTGCACTTGATAAACTGCATATTTCAAGATCTTTGCGCAAGCGGATCAGGCGGGGCGGATTTCTTATCAAAATCAATGCGGATTTCACCGGAACAATGCATGATTGCGCCGACAGGAATGAAACATGGATCAATGATGCAATTCTGAATGCATATACCGATCTTCACAGGCGCGGTTTTGCGCATAGCGTAGAAACATGGATCGACGGCGAACGGGTCGGCGGCCTTTATGGTGTAAGTCTCGGCGCAGGTTTCTTCGGGGAAAGCATGTTCAGCCGCGCCACGGATGCCAGTAAAATTGCGCTTGTCTGGCTTGTGGCACGATTACGCGCAGGCGGCTATCAACTGCTCGATACCCAGTTTATTACAGAACACCTGCAAAGCCTTGGCGCAGAGGAAATACCGCGGGAGGATTACCGGAAAAAACTCGGCCATGCCATCAGCACACCGGCCCGTTTTTACGACCTGGACCCGAATATGTCCGCTAACAACGTCATGCATATTGCGACTGTAGACGGATAACGGTCAGTTCATATCAATCGCATGGGCGATCAATGCCGCATATGGTGCAATTGTCGCCGCCTCTCGATGGGTGGAACGGATAATGACCTTGGGCGCGCTGCCCGCATCATAGGCCTCGCGCCAGCGTGATGCACACAAGCACCAGCGGTCTCCGGGTCTTAATCCGCTGAAACCGAATTCCGGCCTGGGTGTTGACAGGTCATTGCCCCGTGATTTTGAAAATTCCAGAAACTCCGCTGTCATAATCGCACAGATGGTATGTGATCCGGCATCCGTAACATGTGCTTCGCAGCATCCGTTACGCAGATATCCCGTAACCGGATCCATCGAGCACGGCTCCAGTTTTTCACCAAGCAAATTGACGGAGGGCGCGGTACCCTGCGGCAGAGTCTGCTCATCTGCGTCACTCATTACACATTCCTTCACGGCAACCGAAAAATATTTCCCCCATTCCGCCTGTGACGGCTTAGAACCGAGTATAAGAATTACATACGATACCAACGGAGATTTTCAATGGCTGACGGCATGTTTGATAAGGGCCTGGAACAGCGCAAAAACACCCTGGGCGCGGCATATGTAGAGAAAAACCTCGCTGCCGCCGATGATTTTACGCGGCCCTTTCAGGAGGCAATGACCGAATGGTGCTGGGGCTTCGGTTGGGGCGATGATGCTATTCCGCCAAAGACCCGCTCTATGATGAACTTGGCCATGCTCGGTGCCCTGAGCCGCTCCCATGAGTGGGAAATCCATTTGCGGGGCGCGATCACAAACGGTGTCACCAAAGAGGAAATCCGCGCTATTATTCACGTTATAGGTATCTATGCCGGCGTGCCGCTGTCTCTGGAATGTTTCCGCATTGCACGCCGTGTACTGGAAGAAGAGGGCATGCTGTAACGGTTAAACGGCGAATGGGTTTGACGCTTACAGTCCGGTCCGGTTTTTGCGATACAGTACACCACGACGCCGGATACTGAACGCCAATATACGGCACCGGACACAAGCACTGTCACATCGTATAGACTGATAGTGCCCGACACGCGCTATCGTTCTCTCAACATCCGATTGACAGACATATTGCGTTCGCAGTTACCAGGCCGGTGCAAATGCATTTTGCGGCCCCGCAACAAATTCTGTCTTTCAGACTGCGGTTTGGATACTCATATGGAATGTCAAAATCCATACACCTTATCACACTCGGCGTAGAAGATCTGAATGCCAGTCTTGCGTTTTATGAGCGCTTCGGCTGGACGAAAGCTCCTGAAAGTGTCGACGGGAATGTCGTGTTTTTTCAGGCCAATGGTTTTGTTCTCGGTCTTTACCCGCAGGATAAGCTCTCAGCCGACACTGGACAAACCGGAATCAAACCTGTTCCGGGAGGCATCACAATCGGACAGAACTTTGAAAGCCGCAACGCCATGAAAGACGGGTTGTCAAAATTCATCTCGGCGGGCGGAACAATACTCCGGGAGCCGTTTGAGGCCCCGTGGGGTCTGATTGCCTATGCTGCGGATATCGACGGACATGTCTGGGAATTTGCCCATGTGCCGGGATTTGAACCGGATGCGGATGGCAGACTGATTTTACCAAGCGGAAAGACTCAATGACGATCAAAGGTGTACTCTTCGACAAAGACGGCGTGCTTGTGGATTTCGATGCCACATGGTGTCCGGCGGCAGCAAAAGTGATCGACACGTTTGCTGCCGGAAATGCGGAGCATAAAGCAGCACTGGCAGAGGCCGCAGGATTTGACCTTGCCGCCGGCAAATTCCGTAAAGATTCGGTTTTCATTGCCGGCACGTCCGACGAACTGGTCGAGCGCTGGTCACACATTCTGACCGGCATGCCAAAGCATCAGATCGGACATCAGGCCCGCACATTATTTACGCGTTTCGGGACGGAAAATGTTCACGCATATGACGATGTGGCCGAGACGCTCGGCACATTGGGTGCAAAACGGCTGGCCCTTGGCGTTGCAACCAATGACGAGGAGATTTCCGCACGCACACAGATGCGGACACTGCATCTGGATGGCCGGTTCACATTTGTTGCCGGAGCCGATAGCGGCCACGGTGCCAAGCCCGGGCCGGGTATGCTTCTCGCCTTTGCCTCGCATGTCGGGGCACAGCCGGAAAACATTATCATGGTAGGCGATTCGACCCATGACCTTCATGCGGCAAAGGCGGCAGGAATGATCGCAGTGGGCGTCACGACCGGCCCCGCCTCGCGAGAAGATTTAACACCCCATGCAGACTATTGCATTTCGCGCCTCAGCGAGTTGCCGGACCTGATCAAACGTCAGGCCCTGCACAGCGGATAACTTATCCTTTTCCGTTCAACCGCATGACAAGGCTGGAGGTATCCCAGCGCCCGCCGCCCATTTTTTGTACATCACAGTAAAATTCATCAACAATCTTTGCCACCGGCAGGTCGGCACCGATGGTCTCGGCATGGCCGAAGCAAATTCCCAAGTCCTTGCGCATCCAGTCTACGGCAAAACCTTTATTGTCCTCGTATGCGCCATCAAGCACGCATTCAAAACGGTTGTTCATCTGCCAACTTCCGGCCGCCCCGCCGGAAATCGCATCCACGACCTTGCGTCCGTCAAGTCCGGCTTTGTTGGCAAATTCCAACCCTTCAGCAAGGCCCTGCACCAGACCGGCAATGCAAATCTGATTGACCATTTTACAAATCTGCCCTGCCCCGGGCTGCGTTCCGATATGAACAATCGCCTTGGCGTAACAGTCCATAACGGCTTCAGCCTTGGCAAAAACATCCGCCGCACCGCCGCACATGATCGCAAGCTGTCCGTTTTCCGCGCCTGCCTGCCCCCCGGACACAGGCGCATCGACAAAACCGCATCCTTTATCCGACGCAACCGCCGCAAGCTCCCCTGCGACCGCAGCCGATGCGGTCGTGTGATCGACAAAGACCGCCCCCGCTTTCAGCCCGTGAAACGCACCGCCCTCACCCGTCGTCACCGAGCGCAAATCATCATCATTACCGACACAAGCCATGACAAAATCACACCCCTCGGCGGCGGCTTGCGGTGTATCGGCTCTCTGCCCTCCGTATTCCGCGACCCATTTTTCCGCCTTGGCGGTGGTGCGATTGTATACGGTGGTGTCATGTCCTGCTTTTTGCAGGTATCCGGCCATAGGATACCCCATTACACCCAAACCGATGAATGCGACTTTCGCCATATGTAACTCCTTCTGACCATGACCGCGACAGACTTGACCTGAACGCGTATCACGGCGAAACCTCTGATTTGAACACGATGGTACTGCGCTATCATACGTCAAGGAATACCTGTTAAATGAAAGTCACTCTGTAATGTCCGCCCTCCTGCGTTTTTTCATCCGCATGATCGCAACAATTGGTGCAATCCTTCTGATCGGAGCGGGCGGAATTTACTGGTACGCCTCACGAGCTCTTCCCCCCATGCAGGGGAGCGTTGAGCTTGACGGCATTGAGCAGGATGTCGAAATTATCCGTGACAGTTACGGCGTACCCCGCATTCTGGCCCGGACGGAAAACGACGCACTTTTCGCACTCGGGTATGTCCATGCCAGCGACCGGCTCTGGCAGATGGATTTATCGCGCAGACTGGCACAGGGTCGTTTGGCCGAGCGCTTTGGCAAGAGGGCATTAGCGACCGACAAACTGATGCGCGCACTTGACCTTGACGGTTACGCAAAGCGCAGTCTTGACGTGCTTGAAAAAGAGACCCTGACGCTTCTGGGTGCTTATGCATCAGGTGTCAATGCGCGGTTGTCAGAGATCGGAAGCGCCGGTCGCGGGGGCATCGAGTTTTCTGTTTTCGGAACCGATATCGACCCGTGGACGCCCGCAGACTCAATGTCTGTCCTCAAGAGCATGGCGTTTCAGATTTCCATGGCATCCCTGCAACATGAAAGCGCACGCGGGCGTCTGAGCCTTGCATTGGAACCGCATCAGGTCAGGGATCTTTTTCCCGGTTATCCCGGCAAAGGCATTGATGTTTTGCCGTTATCGGCCATCGAAGGAACAGCAAAAGAAGCCATTGTCCCTGAACGCTTCAGGCCATCGCATTACCGGAATGCCGCACAATCCGCAAAGGCATTGCCGGCTGATGAGGCGCTCGCTTTTCTCGGGCTAGACACTCCGCTTATGTCCGGTGCGTCAAGCGCATGGGCGGTTGACGGATCCCGCACGGCGGGACGTGCCCCGCTCCTGGCGTCGGACCCGCATTTACCCCTGACCGCACCCTCCATCTGGCACCCGGCACAGATCACTGCCCCGGGACTGTCAGTCATCGGAGTTACACTGCCCGGACTTCCTGCTATTGCCTATGGCCGCAATAAAGAGATTGCATGGGGCCTGACGGCGACACAGATTGATGACATAGATGTCTTCATTGAGAAACTTTACGATGATGAACCGGATCATTATGTGGGAACCCGCGGGCCGCTGTTATTTGATATCAGGACGGAAACGGTCAATGTCAAAGGCGGTAAACCGGTCGAACTGACACTCCGCTCGACACGGCACGGACCGGTGATCCCATTGGACACGGCAGGCTTAAGCGCTGTCACTCCGGAAAATCACGTCGCGGCGATAGCATGGACAGCACTTGCCGATGATGACACGACACTCGAAGCACTGATGGCGCTCAATCGTGCGGATACCGCAGAAACCGCACTCAAACAGGTTGAAAAGGTTATAGCGCCTGCTCTTAACCTGATCGTCGCTGATAAACAAACCGTCGGGATCGCGGTCGCCGGTCGCGTCCCTTTACGCCGTTTCACGTCACCGCTGCAGGGCAGGATGCCGGCACCCGGTTGGACGGACCGTAACGACTGGACAGCGAGATGGCTGCCGAATGCAGCGCTGCCGCGCCTGATCGAGCCTGCGACGGGGGCAGTTGCGAATGCAAATAACAGGATCGGTAACGCGCCCTTTCCGAGACACCTTTCCTATGACTGGGATACGCCCTATCGGATCAGCCGCATTGAAAAGCTGATAAACGGACGCGAGGCACATTCGCTGGAAAGTTTTAAGGCGATGCAGGCCGATACGGTATCAGGCACGGCGCGGGCATTACTGCCACTTATCGGCAGTCCGTTATGGAACGAAAAAGTACCGGCTGATGCTCACCCTCTCAGGCAAAATGCCTTGCTGCAACTTCGCTTGTGGAACGGTGAAATGAGCGAACATGCGGCAGAACCTTTGATCTTCAGCGCCTGGCTGAACGAGCTTTTACCGCTTTTGATCAAAGATGAGCTCGGTCCTTTGTTATCAAGTTATCGCGGCCCGAGGCCGTTATTCATGGAACGCGTGTTCAAGGATATCGAGGGCGCGGCGATCTGGTGCGACAATGTATCAACCGAAGACATCCGGGAAAGCTGTACCGACATTTCCGCTCTTGCGCTTGACCGTGCTCTGGAATGGCTCACCAAGCGATACGGCACAGATGAACGGGAGTGGCGTTGGGGCGTGGCCCATTATGCGGAACATAAACATGCAACACTAGGTGCCGTCGCCACCTCTCTGTTCGGTATCCGGCTCGGACTGAATCGTTTTGTGAATATCACACAGGAAACAAGTGGCGGGGATGACACCCTGAACAGAGCGGCCATGGCCTATAGCGGACATAATCCGTTCAAGAATGTCCACGGTGCCGGATATCGCGGTGTTTATGACTTTTCCGACCTGGACCGTTCACAATATATTGTCTCAACAGGAGTGTCAGGACATCCGTTGTCCTCACATTACGCAAATCTGGCACCGGTCTGGCGTATCGGGGAATACATGCCGATGTCTTTGAAGCGATCGGATTTTGAACCCGGTGCCATAGGGACACTTCGCCTGATGCCGCAAAAACCGGATCCCATTCCCTGAATCGGAACCGGTCATTGTGGTTTCAGGTCACCAACGGATTTACGGATCGCCTGAATATTCGCACCGTACACCTCTGGCTCGGACACCGATCCGCCCTTAAAGACTGCGGAACCTGCCACCAGAACATCCGCGCCCGCTTCCACGACCAGAGGTGCAGTGTCAGGAGTCACTCCACCGTCAATTTCGATATGCACAGGTCTATCGCCGATCATCTCACGCAAACGCCGCACTTTTGCGATCTGCGAGTGCAAAAAGCTCTGACCGCCAAAGCCGGGATTGACCGTCATCACGCAGATCAGATCGACCATATCCATCACCTCTGCCACAGCACTTGCGGGTGTGCCGGGGTTCAAGGCAACGCCCGCTTTCATTCCGGCACCCCGGATCGCTTGCAGCGTGCGGTGAATGTGGGGGCCAGCCTCCACATGGGCGGTCAGCACATCGGCGCCCGCGTCCGCAAAAGCTTCGATATAGGAATCAACGGGCGCGATCATCAGGTGGACATCCATGACCCCCTTGATGTGGG
>CALFWP010000165.1 GCA_937927905.1 uncultured Neomegalonema sp. | reverse complement strand
CATCACAACAGCTGACAGGACCGAGCTTGCCAGGCTTGCCCCGCGACCCGGGTCTGTCTGCTTTATGCCCAATCCGGCGGACGCATCCATCGAAACCGCGCGTGTCTTTGATGCAAAACGCAGCGATCTTTCCTGGGACGGGTTATTCCTCGGGACCGGCATTGAAAAGCGCGCCGAGCAACTGGAATACCTGGCAAAATCACTACCTGCGGATTACCGTTTTCAATTCGGAGGCCGGGCGAAAGAAAAGGTGCATCTTGTCAGTACGGCCTTTCTCGACACGCTGGCAACCGGAGCCAGCGCCCCCAACCTGCCGCTGGATGACACGCGACCGACCCCCTATCTTTATTCTTCAGACAGAATAGCGCAGCTTTTGGGTCAGGGCGTTCTAGCCTATACTCATGCCCCGGCTTGCCTTGAGGATCTGTACGGTGACGGGCTTGTCAGCTGGCGAACACGTGAAGATCTAGTGGAAAAGATGGCGCGCTATGCCCGTGACGACGAGGCCCGCCGCCGGATTGCCGCAGCAGGATGGCGCACCGCCCATGAGCGGACATCCTCCCAAAAAGTTGCTGCTGCGGTGGTTGAAACCGCAATGGAATGGCCCAGAAGCACGGACTACGGCTGGCCGACCGATCCGGTCGCGTGATCAATCAGGCATAGGTGAGCAGCATGTTCTGACCATCCTTGGCCTCTATCCGGTAACCACGCCCTTTCATATCTTCGATCACATCCGCTTCCCAGCGGGACGCGCCGTCATGCTCGATAAAGACCCTGCGCGGCCACAGTGACACATCAGCGGTATTGAAAAACGGGATCAAGGCACGGTCCTCAAACCCCTCAATATCAATCTTCAGAACATCAATGCGCTTGATGGCATGATCTTTTAACACCGATAGCAACGGCTTTATCGGAACAGTATAGCTTTTCTTCGCGCGGGTCGAGCCGTCGGGATGAAGCGTGGAAACACCAGTATTCCGCCGCGACGGTTGATACAGGATCATGCTGCCCTCTTCCGGGCCGATAGCGCAGTCTTCGATTTGAATTTCATGGCTTATATCATTTAAAGCGAGATTATCCGTCAGGCGATCCCGCATGACCGGATGCGGTTCAATCGCCAGAATACGCGATCCGGCGGGTAAACGCTTTGCGCCGTTCAGTGTGAACACGCCGACATTTGCCCCGATATCGACATAGACGGCATTTTCTGGCAAATCCGCAAAAATCTGTTCGAACCAATCCTTTTCAGGAAATATACCGTCCATAATCAGCATACGGTCGTGGAGGTTGTCTTTGGGACAGACCCGCATTCTGATCCCGTCCACGGCAATATCAAACGGACGCGCAACCGCTTTGACATAGCGGGTAATCGCCTTCTTTGACAGATACCGCCCGATGCGCGTTTTCCCGTTCTTACGGTGACGCAGCAACGCCGCCATCCGGTCCGGTACGGGAAAAGCTCCGAATGGCTCTTTTGTCATGCGGCAGTCCGTGGTTAGCAGGTTGCGGGGATGGTCATAAAATACAATATTGCGGTTTTTACAAGTGCCTGCCGATCGTTTACATGGGACATGCGGCTTTCTATTAAACGGTAACCCGACATGGCGCGTATCGCATTTTTGCAGGATGACCTGGCCTATATCGGCTCGGATCTCCACACACGGTATTTACGTGGGATCGAGAATTGTACAATTCGCCTGTCAAGGGGATTTGCAAGACTTGGGCATGATGTAACGGTCTTTACCGAGGATGAACGCCGCGAAACCTGTGACGGTGTGCAGTGGATGCCTCTGAACGCCGCTAAAAGTCAGGGGCGCTTTGATCTGATCATCGCCAATAACAATCCGGTCCTTTTTGATCAGGCACAGGGTGAAAACCGCGTCGTCTGGGTCCACAACCCGACAAAGCCCTGGCGGTTGATCAAAAAAAAGCGCTTCGGAGCCATGCTACGATACCGCCCTGCTGCGGTTATGGGGTCGGATGATGTCAGGCGCGCCATATCAAAAGCCGTTCCATACGCAAAACGTCATGTGATCCAGCACGGTGTCGGAGATGTCTTTCTGGAACATACCAAACCGCGCACACCACCACCGCCGGTCGCGATTTTTCTATCCATGACATACAGAGGCCTTGGACCGGTTGTTGAAATCTGGAGAGATCACGTTCTACCCAGGCTACCGGATGCGCGATTGATTATACTCGCCGCACCCGAAGACCGCCATGTTGATGAAGCCCTTGAATTGAAGGGCGTTTCACTACAAGCGAGATTTCCCGATCCACGCGATCTTGCCGTATTCATGGCACAAGCGCGCGTGCATCTTTTTCCGGGTCATCGGGACGAAACATTCTGCAATGCCGCCGCAGAAGCCTCCGCCTGCGGTGTACCGCTGGTGACAAGCGGGTACGGGGCCTTGAAAGAGCGCGTCATTCACGGCGTATCCGGTTATCTGGAAACAGATCCGACCGCCTATGGTTCGCGCATTATCGAGATACTATCTGATGATAGCACCTGGGAAAAGCTGCATCAGGGTGCCTTAACACACCCTGATGTCTGTTCCTGGGACCACCGTGCGGAACAGTGGTCCGAGCTATTTTTATGACCTAGTAGCAGAAGTGCGGATTAATACACCCGCGCTTTCGGCGCAATCTTTGCCGGTTCGATGCCGCCCGAATTCGCCGGTGTCAGCGGTTCAATATGTACGGGACGGTCGCCGAGCGTAATACCACCCGTCTCCGATACCCATGACAGCGAGTGCACACGCCAATTCTCGTCATCCCGCTCGGTAAAGTCTTCCCTCGCATGGGCACCGCGACTTTCTTTGCGGTTTTCCGCCGAATAAACCGTGGCGATCGAATTGATCATCAGATTTTCCAGCTCCAGCGTTTCCATCAGGTCGGTATTCCAGATCAGCGAGCGGTCCGTGACCTTGATATCCGCCATATTCTGCCAGATGGCGGAGACACGCTCGCAGCCGGATTTGAGAGTTTCCTCGGTGCGGAATACAGCGGCATCCTCCTGCATCGCGCGCTGCATATCATCGCGCAGGTTGGCGGTCGGCGTGCTGCCATTGGCATTGCGCAGGCGGTCAAACCGGTCCATGACCTTATCCACCTCAGCCTTCGGCATGTCTTTATTGGCGGATTTGCTGTCGACAACTTCTGCGGCCTTAATCCCCGCCGCGCGGCCGAACACCACAAGGTCGATCAGCGAGTTGGAGCCGAGGCGGTTTGCCCCGTGCACACTGGCGCAACCGGCCTCGCCGATGGCCATCAGGCCGGGCACGATGGCATCGGGATCACCGTCTTTCGGCGCAATCACCTCGCCCCAGTAATTCGTCGGTATACCGCCCATATTATAGTGAACTGTCGGCAGAACCGGTATCGGAGCTTTGTTCACATCGACACCGGCGAAGATCCGCGCGCTCTCGGAGATACCGGGCAAACGCTGATGCAGTGTTTCGGGGGGCAGGTGGTCGAGATGCAGGAAGATATGATCTCCCTTCGCGCCGACGCCGCGCCCTTCACGGATTTCCATGGTCATACAGCGTGAGACAACATCGCGTGAGGCAAGGTCTTTGTAGGTCGGCGCATACCGCTCCATAAAGCGTTCGCCTTCGGAGTTGACGAGATAGCCGCCCTCGCCCCGTGCGCCCTCGGTAATCAGGCAACCGGCCCCGTAAATACCGGTCGGGTGGAACTGCACAAACTCCATATCCTGAAGCGGCAGACCCGCACGGGCCACCATGCCGCCGCCGTCACCGGTACAGGTATGCGCGGATGTTGCCGAGAAATAAGACCGCCCGTACCCGCCTGTTGCGAGGATAACCATCTTCGCGCGGAAACGGTGTAAGGTCCCGTCATCGAGTTTCCAGGCGATGATGCCGGTACACGCGCCATCATCATCCATGATCAGGTCAAGCGCGAAATACTCGATGAAAAATTCGGCGTTGTTCTTGACCGATTGACCATAAAGCGTGTGCAGGATGGCGTGACCGGTGCGGTCGGCGGCGGCACAGGTGCGCTGCACCGGCGGACCTTCGCCGAATTCGGTGGTGTGACCGCCGAAAGGCCGCTGGTAAATTTCACCTTTTTCGGTGCGGGAAAACGGCACGCCGTAATGTTCCAGCTCGTAAACAGCTTTCGGTGCTTCCCGCGACAGATACTCCATCGCGTCCATATCGCCGAGCCAGTCCGATCCCTTGATGGTATCGTACATATGCCATTGCCAGTGATCCGGCCCCATGTTGCCAAGCGATGCGGCAATACCGCCCTGTGCGGCAACGGTATGAGAGCGGGTCGGGAAGACTTTGGTGACGCAAGCGGTTCTCAATCCCGCTTCGGACGCACCAAGTGTTGCGCGCAACCCCGCGCCGCCCGCTCCGACAACAACCACATCATAGTCATGATCTGTAAATTCGTAAGTTGACATTGTTTTTATTCTCTCAAACCGAAAATGCGATCATGGCCACGGCAAATGCGGACGCAAAACCGAGACCCGTTGCCAGCAACTTTACAGCCAGAAGGCTGAATGTGCGCAGAGCCGGAGCATGCACGTAATCCTCAATCACGACCTGAAGGCCGAGTTTCAGATGATGAAAAACAGCTAGCAGAAACAACGCCGCAATGATTGCGTTCATCGGTGATTTATAGGTGGAGATAACATCACCCCAGGGCTGTCCCAATGACACAGCGAACGGGATGATAAAAAACGGCGTCAGCAGAACAAGTCCGATGGCAGAAACCCGCTGTGAAATAAAGTGTTCCGTGCCCGATTTCGCAGAGCCAAGACCGCGGACCTTAGCGCGGGAGGTTCTCATATCCGTGCTCATGAAAACGCTCCGATCAGGATAAGTGACACGGCAAAAATACCTGCTGCGGCAAGCATGATGTAGCCGGACATCTCCGCTTCATCGAGTTCAAACCCGTATCCGGCATCCCATAACAGGTGCCTGATCCCGTTACAGAGGTGATAACAAAGGCTGAACGCAAATCCGATCAGGATCAGATGCCCGATCCAGGACGTCAGAATACCATCAATGATTGCAAAAGCTTCACGACCCGTTGCCGCAGCAATAAACCACCATGCGACCAGAACCGCGCCGATGCTGTTTCCTACACCTGTCATACGGTGAAAAATTGATAAAACGGATGTGATTTGAGGCCGGTAAACCTGTAGGTGCGGTGACAGCGGCCGGTTTCCCCGGTCCACAGCTGCACCATGCTCGCTCTTAGACATTATCGCATTCTCTCAAATTCTCGGATTCGTGCCGACTCTACGCGCTAGACTGCACAGCAGCAAACATTAAGGCGTTAACATTTAACGGAGTGTGTTAATGGGCCGCACTTGGTTCAAGCAGTATCTATACGGCCGAAGAAAAAGACGGGGCCGTGTTTTACGCTAACAAGTGCGCTTCCGCGCAAAGACATGTTTCGTGGCATTCTCCGATTGCGCACAAAATTTATACACACAGCATGGATTTCACAGCGCCGCCACACACTGTAAATACGGATCACAGTGAGGCAGCACGGCCAAAGCGGTCATCTCTTAGTACCGGCAAACCGGTAAAACGTTGGCGTCATCCTCGGAACTCAACGGATTTGTAACCACGTTGCATTAAACATTTACCAATAGAGTACAGGTCATCGCCCGGGGTAATGGGCACATATAACAGGTGTATTTTCCACACCGGAATACAGGCCGTTTTTTAATGAGTAAACCCGAGCAATCGCTATCGCGGAAAATGGCAGGCGGTGCTGTCTGGATGCTGTCAGCCAGGATGCTGATGCGGGCATCTGGCCTCATTAATGTTATGATCCTGGCCCGGCTTCTGCCACCGGCGGATTTCGGGGTCGTCGGACTGACCGCCGCACTGATCGGCGCGTTCGAGGCCATGAGCGATCTGTCCATGAACACCGCAATCGTGCGGCACCCAGATCCGAAAAAAAAGCATTACGACACTGCATTCACTATCGGCCTGCTCAGAGCGCTTCTGATTGCCGGGCTTGCATTGTTATGCGCGCAGCCGCTTGCGGATTTTTACGGTGACGAAAGACTGGTCTATGTCGCCTGGGCGCTGGCATTACAGGCCGTGATTTTCGGGTTTACCAATATCGGGATCGCAGATTTTCAGCGGGATTTCACATTCGGTAAGGACTTCATCTATGTTGCCGCGCGAAAACTGGGCGGCAGCATTGCATCCATCGCATTTGCATTGACGATCTGGCCGGATTACCGCGCCCTTATTATCGGTCTGATTGCAGGGTCTGTCGCATCTGTTGCGGCCTCATACCTCCTGAACCCGATGCGTCCGCGCCTGAGCCTTGAGGCCTTTAGAGAACTGTTCGGGTTTTCGAAGTGGATGCTGGTGACAAATCTGCTCGATTTCGCGCACCGGCGCATGGATGCACTGATTATCGGCAAGACCCTCGGCCTGACTTCGCTGGGTATTCACGCACTGGCCATGGAGCTGGCCAATCTGGTTGCGGATGATTTTGCACAGCCCCT
>CALFWP010000164.1 GCA_937927905.1 uncultured Neomegalonema sp. | reverse complement strand
GACCTCGATCCGCACCGGACGGTCATTGAGGTCGAACGCATCCACCAGCCCGTCGAGCAGACGTCCCTGCGCCGCAGAATCAGCCATACGCCGTGCCAGCGCTTCGCGGGCATTGCGCGAGGCATCCGTGATCAGCTCCCGCTTCTCGCCCCGTGCAGGCACGGCCAGGGTGATTTTGTGCCCTGCCGCCTCGGTCAGCGCCGCCTGCAACAGATCAATCTCCTCCGGTTCGTGGGATAAAAGCACGGATTTCGCCGGCGGACGGGTGTCATAAAACTGACCCAGAAAGGCCGCCAGCACTTCCGGCTCATCCGCATCGGATGCCAGACGCGGAAAATACGCTTTATTGCCCCAGTTCTGTCCGCCGCGGAAAAAGAACACCTGCACACAGGCCTGTCCGCTTTCCATATGAAGCGCAACCACATCCGCCTCGTCCACGCCGCGCGGATTGACGCCCTGATGCGCCTGCACCTGAGTCAGAGCTTTGATCCGGTCGCGGAAAACCGCCGCGCGCTCGTAATCGAAGTCTTTTGCCGCAGCGTTCATGTCCGCCGCCAGACGCTCCTGCACGGCAGTGGATTTGCCCTCCAGAAAGTCAAAGGCTTCATCGGCCAGCGCTTTATACTCCGGCGGGGAAATATAATCGACACACGGCGCACAGCAGCGCTTGATCTGATACAGCAGACAGGGTCGTGTACGTCCGTCGAACATGGAATCGTTACAAGACCGCAGCAAAAACGCCTTTTGCAGATGATTGAGCGTGCGGTTGACCGAACCCGCCGACGCGAACGGCCCGAAATAACGCCCCTCAACGGATTTCGCCCCGCGATGCTTGCGCAGGCGCGGATAGGCATGGCCGCCCTCGATCAGAATATACGGAAAGCTTTTATCGTCGCGCAGCAGCACATTATAGCGCGGCTTGAGCCGTTTGATGAGGTTGCTTTCCAGCAGCAGGGCTTCGGTCTCGGTGCGCGTCACAACCGCAATCAGAGACGCCGTGTTCGAGATCATGCGCTGAATGCGCGTGGTATGCCCCTCGTAACGGGTATAGCTGGAAACACGGTTTCTCAGCGAGCGGGCTTTGCCGACGTACAGCACATCGCCCTTCGGATCGAGCATCCGGTAAACGCCGGGACCATCCGGCAGACGGGCAAGGTAAGAGCGGATCACATCCGGGCCCGTCTCACGTTCCGCCGCTTCAACAGGGGCATCCACTTCATAGGCAGCCCCCTCTTCTTCGAATCCCACCGGCGTGACAGGTTCGGGCAATGAAGGTACAGGATCAGGTCGGCGCGCTTTCGGCATAACCGGATATATAGTGCAGAGAGCCATCAAGCTGAATGAAATTCGACATTCGAAAGCCGATCACCATTGAGCGCAATAAACCGGCTTCATCCGGAATCGGCTTTGTCTCAAATTTTTTACAAGAAAGCGTCAGACAATTATGAAATTCCAGAGGTTTTAAAGACTTAAGGTAACAGGTAATGACTATCCACTTTACCTGTGGATAACCCTGTTGGTAATATGGGAGGGAACCGTATTTATCGTAAGAGTCTCTGGACTCTCTGCACAATGCATAAAAAATATGCAGTAATTTTAAATTACTGATTTATATATATTTTTTACATTAAACAGTTTTTTAAAACAGGAACAGAGTCAGTTGACGTGATTCTGGGCGACAAAACGGCGAGTCAAGATTGTTTGTGCAAAACTTTTGAAAATTACCGTCCTGGTACATCTTGAAAAGGCCCGGAGACAGATGAACACCGGTGGGTCAGGTTTTACAGGAACAAACATCCGTGCGGGACGTATATGCCCCGCATTCCTCGCATTTTATATAATCCTCACCGGCCAGCTTGCGATGGACCGCATCACGGGCACTCTGTGCATCCCGTACCATCTTCGTATCCGCAGCCCGGCCTGCGATACGAAAGGCAAGCAAAGCACCAGTAATGACAGTCAGGGCAATCAGGATTTTTATCAGCATGGCGTACTACTTTCCGTATTGCGCCCACAACGCGCGCTCTTCGAGTGTCTCTATCGCCGCCATTGTCGCGCCGGCACCGGCAGATTCTGAAACTTTAGCGGTTAAGGTTCCGTTAGCCGTTCCGGAAAGCCGGGAAAACACCCCAGGTTTTTTACGACTGAACTCGCGGATCGCAATATCATCGCCGAAACGCTGCTTTAAGACCGGCACGGCATGGCCCACCGCATCCGCAATACCAACATCCACCGCATCCTGACCGACCCAGACATCGCCCTGAAAATAATCGGTGTCCCCATCAAGCTTTGTGCCGCGCGCGCCCTTAACCCAGGCAATAAAGCGTTCGTGTATCGCATGGAGGATGGTGTCAATGCGGGCGACATCCTCGGGTTTTTCCTCGCGGAACGGATCCATCAGCGATTTGCTTTTCCCGGCGGTATGAACACGGCGTTCAACACCGATTTTCCCAATCGCGTCAACCGCTCCGAAACCAGCGGAGATGACACCGACCGATCCGATAACAGTGTACTCATCGACAAAGATTTCATCGGCAGCACAGGCCAGAAGATACCCGCCGGAGGCTGCAACATCCTCACAAAAGGCCAGAACAGGGACCGACTTTTCATCCGCCAACCTGCGGATATGCCGTGCAATCAAGCCGCTCTGGGTCGGGGACCCGCCCGGTGAGTTGATGATCAATGCAACGGCTTTTGTGCGTTTTGATGCGAAAGCGGCATCAATGACTTTTTCAAGCGGCTCATGTGCGATCATACGGGAAAACCGGCCACCCGTGCCGATCCCGCCGTATAAACGAATGACAGAGACAGACGGCCCGCGCTTGAACCAGTGAAGCGGATTCCATTTACTTTTTTTCATGACAGAGAATTAGGCGCTGTAACGCGGTCCCACAAGATATAGCTGGCGAGAGTGAATTTTGATTTCAAAATCCGCAAAATATTATTTTAAAAACATACGTTATGGCCTGTTTGACCGTATCGGAATTTACCGGACAGGCTGTATCTCATTGCAGACGAATCAGAATCTCCACATCACCGCTATCCATCGACAGCCCCGCAGCGGCCTGATAACGCGCAATCAGACCCGCGCTATCCGTAACCGTTCCGCTGCTCTTTTCTACCAGCGACGCAAGGCATTCCATTTGCAATCTTTCCAGCGCAAGTTCGGTTCCGGCAACCTGTGCACGGGCCTTTCCGCAAATATCCCGCGGGAGACCGTCCATACCTGTTTTAAGGGCACGCCTTACTTTGCGTAAGGGACCGGTTATGCCGGATCGGAAAGCATCCGAAAGCCGTAAAGCCTCTGTCATTACACCGGCCGGAACAGGGCGTTGCTCTGCCCCGCACCAAAGGCACCAGAGCAACACGGGCACATCCGCGCCGTCCCTGTCCTGAAGTCTCAAAAATGCTTCACGGGCCTCTACAGGGTCATAAACCGCAATTGCAAAGTCCCAAAACCGTTCTGCCGCTTTCTTCTGTGTCATGGCTCGGTTATAACGCATGCTTTCCGAGCGGGAATACTCTTTGACAGTGTGGACGTCAGAATGAATGAAAACCATGGCCCGGAAGAGATCAGAGCGCGTTACGAAGCGGTCAAAGCGGAGCACAGGGCCCTGGATGAAGAAATTTCAGGCGGGGATCTGGGACCGATCAGAGATCAGCTTGCACTGTCGCGTCTCAAGCGGCGCAAACTTGCCCTGAAAGACGAACTGGAACGGCTCTACGACCTGCTTCATCCCGATATTATCGCCTGATAGGAACAATGATTGTGACGGATACGGACACTCCCCTTGTAGGGATTATTATGGGTAGCCAAACGGATTGGCCCACGATGAAGCAGGCAGCGGATATGCTTGATACGCTCGGTGTCGCATATGAAACAAAAATTGTTTCCGCACACAGAACGCCCGATCGTATGTTCGCTTATGCAGAAAGCGCCGTGGACCGGGGCCTGAGGGTGATCATCGCCGGCGCGGGGGGGGCCGCGCACTTGCCGGGTATGATAGCGGCAAAAACTCTGGTACCGGTTTTCGGCGTGCCTGTGCAGAGCCGAACGCTCTCCGGTCTGGACAGCCTGCTTTCGATTGTGCAGATGCCTAAGGGCGTGCCGGTAGGTACTCTCGCTATAGGAGAGGCGGGTGCCGCTAATGCCGGACTTTTGGCAGCGCAAGTGCTGGCAGCGACGGATACGGCGCTGGCCGCGCGCGTCAGTGCATGGCGTACGGCCCAAAGCGACGCGGTTACGGAGGCACCGGTATGAACATCGTTCCCGGCGGAGGCACCCTTGGTATACTCGGCAGCGGACAGCTCGGACGGATGCTGGCTATAGCGGCGGCACGGCTCGGGATTGACGCGCATATCTATGCGCCGGACCCAGACAGCCCTGCTGCACGTGTTGCCTCCCGATTTACCTGCGCGGCCTATGATGACCGCACTGCACTTGAACAATTTGCAAAATCAGTCGATGCCGTAACGACGGAATTCGAGAATGTACCGGCCGAAACCTGCACGATCCTGAAAGAATATGTTCCCGTACGCCCCGATGACAATGCGCTGGAAATTGCCCAGGACCGTGTTGCGGAAAAAATCTTCTTGAATAAACAGGGCATCGGCACCGCTCCCTGGCGTGCCGTCGATGATACCGGGATGCTCGACCGGGCCATCAACGCACTCGGAACGCCTGCCATTCTCAAGACCAGACGCTTCGGTTATGACGGCAAGGGCCAGGTGCGCATCACAACCCCTCATGACGCGGCGGATGCGATTAGACAAATGAACGGAGCACCGGCAATTCTGGAGGGTTTTGTCCCGTTTGAACGTGAAATCAGCGTGATTGCGGCCAGAGGCATTGACGGCACACGCGCCTGTTACGATCCCGGCGAAAACAGCCATAAGGATGGCATCCTCCGCACAACAAAAGTACCGGCGGACATCAACACGCAGACCCGCAACGAAGCCCTCGCCGTTGCGGAAAAAATCATAGACGCGCTGGATTATACCGGCGTCATGGGCGTTGAAATGTTCGTAGAACCGGACGGTACACTTCTGGTCAATGAAATCGCGCCCCGAGTGCATAACACTGGACACTGGACCCTTGAAGGTTGTGCCATCAGTCAGTTTGAACAGCATGTCCGAGCGGTCTGCGGCTGGCCGTTGGGCGATACGCACCGGCATTCAAATGCTGTGATGACCAATCTGATCGGCGATGAAGCGGATGACTGGCAAGCGCTGACAAAACAATCTCAGGCCGTTCACCTTTACGGCAAGGGCGCATCTCGCCCGGGGCGGAAGATGGGGCATCTGACCCGCCTGTCTCCAAAAACTCAGTAGCGCCGCCCGGGAAAACCGACCGGCAAACCGCCCGGGCCTGCGCCTGTATCCTGCTCTGACGCCTCCGGTGCCCGGATACGGCTCAGAAACGTACGGGGCACCGCAAAGGCCAGTTTTGCCAGCGGATTATCTCTCGCCATCGCTTTGACCTTTTCAATCCGCATCACATCATCGATGCGCCGGTCCAGAAACCGCCAGGTTGCCTCCTTGTCGAGAGACTCATCCCCAAGCCAGTACAGCAACGTCGCCGAATACACTCCGGATAATGTCATACGCTTGGTGTACCAGTTGTAATCCGTCGACGTATCACCAACCGCCGACCAGATCGCATCCGCAGTGCCCCAGGTCAGACGCGCACCTTCGGCAGCATTGCCGGGCAATGCAAACAGTGCCGCAGCACGGCGTATGGCCTCCTCATATTCTCCGGCCAGCTCCAGCCGTATACGGACCGCCTTGGCAATTTTCTGCCGCATCCGCAGAACCTCGCCCGATGCGGCAAGGCGGGCCGCCATCCGCATGTCATCGCGGCGATGGGCTTCCGCAGCCAGATCGGTAACACCGCGCGGAAATGCCATCTTCACCTGTGCCGGATCCGCACCTGTATCGGCGACCGCATTTCGCAGCAAAGCTTCCGACCAGCCGTCAAACGCAACATTCGGCAATGCGGCATCCAGCACGAGATCCCGTGTTTCGTGCAAATAATCAGGCATTGCAGCGTGACGGGGACCTGAAAAGGCATTTTTTTCATGCTTATGCGGCATTTTTCACTCCAACGATT
The DNA here is from genome assembly GCA_937927905.1 of uncultured Neomegalonema sp. Taxonomy (GTDB): domain Bacteria; phylum Pseudomonadota; class Alphaproteobacteria; order Rhodobacterales; family Rhodobacteraceae; genus JAHDDY01. Next base: position 2,305 of record CALFWP010000164.1, on the reverse strand, counting down.
CGACAAAGACGCATCCCCCTGATATAGAGCGCGTCTGAATTTAATCCGTCTTTTTACCGGTTGCCGGTGATCAGACGCTAGCGCACTCGAAGGGTGGTGAAAACCGTGCAGGTTTTGGTACGTGACAACAATGTTGATCAGGCGCTTAAAGCCCTGAAAAAGAAGATGCAGCGTGAAGGCGTTTTTCGTGAAATGAAGCTGCGTCAGCATTACGAAAAACCATCAGAGCGCCGTGCCCGCGAACGCGCAGAGGCTATCAGACGCGCCCGTAAGCTGGCCCGTAAAAAGGCACAACGCGAGGGGCTTTAAGCCGCCTCCGTACCGGATAACGGTGTTAACGGAAAATATGAAACGGCGCATAATATGGTGTGCCGTTTCTTTTTTGATGGCTTCAAGAGTACGGAGCTTTCAGGCCGGTGACAACCGACCCGCAAAAGCGCATTGAACTCTAATCAGACCGCGCTCTAATCATGCAGTTGCAACTCTCCGGCGGAACTGCGTCCTCTTCTGTCCTCAACCATTTCATAGCTGATTTTCGCGTTGTCATTCAATGTCTTGAGACCTGCTGCCTCTACTGCGGAAATATGTACGAAAACATCATTGCCGCCGGTATCAGGCTGAATAAAACCAAAGCCCTTATCCGGATTGAACCATTTAACCGTCCCGGTCGCCATTGCAGTCACTCCATTCGAATCACGTCAAAACGCTGACGTATCCTGATTTGCAGCCCCCTATTCGATGCGGCTGTATTGTACAACGCACGGATAAATAGCATAGGGCGGGAGTTTTTTCGATGAAATTCTCGCAAAAAACGTTCATCAGGAAATTACCCGTATTTCATGTGTTCAGAAAATTAATCCCATAACCACACACCCCAGACCGATCGCGGCGATGCCGACCGCACCCATATTCACAGCAAGCAGGGTTTGCATGCGTTCGGTCGCATCCACATCATCCCCTGCGCTCCGGATTTTCAGTGCCTTCAGGATACACCAGCCAAGCAGCAGAAGGCCGGTCACAGCCAAGGCGCTGCCTCCCCAGATCAATCCGGTCGATAATGTCATGATATCCCCATAAACCTTCAGGTACCGGTATCCGCAAACCGCAAGGCGATATCAGCGGCCAGCGTCGCAATCGCCGCTGAATGCGCCATTGCTAACGGTTTATAACCGCTGCCCTCAACCGGAATCCGGTAGCTGAAACTGTCCTGAAGATCATCGCCTTCACCGCTGCGCACAACGCGGTACTGGCCGGTAAATTCCAGTGTTCCGCCGCTTAATCCGCCGATCATTCGGTCAACCGTCACATCAATCCGCAATGCGGGAGACACCGTTGACGGCCAGGGTTCGGCAATAATCGGCGCACCGGTTTGCTGTTTCAAAGCCGCAACAAAGGTCCGGGTTGCCGCCCGCGACGGTTCATCCGCCCAGCGGTGATCATCGGACAGAAAAACAGACCCGTCCTCTGCCAGCGATGCCACCTGCTGCGCACGGGCGTAAAGCGGCAAGGCCAATTCCCGCACCGCAATGGTGCCGTCGTTAAACGCTGTTTTTTCTGTCACTTCCGGCACCGGCAGCAGATAATAAACCGGATCGGAGGTTCCGGCACAGCCGTATAATGCTGTGACACAGGCGATCAGAGCGGTACGAGAACAAAGCATTCTTTATTTTCCCAGCAACAAGGAGTTCGGGCGGCGTTCAACAGTGGACGCAAGCGCCGTGATTGCCCGCGCTGCATCGCGGACTTCACGCAGAGCCGTCACAGCCTCGTAATTCAGCTCGGACCCGACATCGACCGATGAAAGAACGGAATCGGCACTTTGCGAAACGGCAACAAGCCTGGGGATCAGCACCGAGAGATTTTGTGACAATGTCTGAAAAGACTCTCCCGCCTGTGCCACCGACACCAACGCCCCGTTCACATTCGTCGCTGTCCCGCTTTGCCGTAACTCAATGACCAGCGAGCGAACCTGATCGAGCGCGGCGGTTATGGAGGCGGGGATTTGCCCTGTCTCCGGCGCACTCAAAATTCTATCCGCATCTTGCAAAACCAGTGTTGCAGATGCGAGCAACGCCTCCACCGGCATCGCATTGGCCTTTTCCGCCAGTTCTGTCAGGCGCAGCGATAGCAATGGCACGCCCTCGACGGCACCGCTGAAACTTTGTGCCGCGCCTTGGGCAGCAACCAGTGCCTTGGAAAGATTCTGCGCCGTATCCGCTCGTTGCAAATCGACCATCAGCGCCCGCGCCGCATTCAGTGTATCAGCCAAAGCCTGCGGCGCCTGCTGCGCACCCTGACTGGCGAT
>CALFWP010000163.1 GCA_937927905.1 uncultured Neomegalonema sp. | reverse complement strand
CTCCCTCATCATCCGCGAAGGCAAGGGCAGCCGAGTGTGGGATGAGGACGGGAATGAATTCATCGACTATCTGATCGGGTCCGGTCCGATGCTGATCGGCCACGGACACCCAGAAGTGCTGGACGCGGTGCAGGAGCAGATCGCCAAGGGCATGACATTCTTTGCCAATAATGCCGCAGGTGTCGCGCTGGCCGAAGAAATCTGCCGTGCCGTCCCCTGTGCCGAACAGGTGCGCTATACCGCCTCGGGCGGAGAAGCGGATATGTACGCGATACGCCTCGCCCGCGCCTATACGGGCCGCACGAAAATCATGAAATTCGAGGGCGGCTATCATGGCATGAGTGCCGAGGCGCAGATGAGCCTTGCACCTGTGAACCTCGTGAATTTTCCGGTGGCCGTGCCTGACTCGGCGGGCATTCCTGAAAGCGTGCGGGATGAAATGCTGGTGGCGCCGTTCAACGATATTGACTTCGCCCGTTCGCTGATTGCCGAACACGGACAGGATATTGCGGGCATCATCGTCGAGCCGCTGCAACGGGTCATCCCCCCTGCCCCGGGTTTTCTGCAAGCCCTGCGCAATGAGGCCGATAAGCAAGGCATCGTGCTGATCTTCGATGAGATCGTGACGGGTTTCCGCTTTGCCTATGGCGGGGCGCAGGAACTTTACGGCGTGACACCCGACCTGTGCACATTGGGCAAGATTATCGGCGGCGGGTTTCCGCTGGCAGCTACCGCCGGCAAAGCGGAGATCATGGCGCATTTTGACAAAGACAAAGTCGGCAGCGACGGCTTTCTGATGCAGCTGGGCACGCTCAGCGGCAATCCGGTGGCCTCGGTCGCCGGTCTGAAAACCATGGAAGTACTGCGACGGGAGGGCAGTTACGAACGCCTGCGCGAAACCGGTAAAGCGCTGCAAAACGCAATGGCGGATGCTTTGGGCAAACGCGGTATCGCGCACCGGATTGTCGGGGACCCGACCCTGTTCGATGTGGTGTTTACGGAGCAGCCGGTGAAAAACTACCGTGATTGGCTGACCGGCGACAAAGAGATGAACGTGCGCTTTAACAAAGTGATGCGCGAACAGGGGATCCTGAAATCCCCCGCAAAGCTCTACCCCTGCCTTGCCCTGACCGACGGGGACATTAATCAGACGATCGAAGCGATTGAGGCGGCGGCGGCGGCCTGCTGACACTGTGGACCACGCCGGATAGCGCCGGAAACGGGATGATCCCGCTACCGGCCCGTAGTTTACATCATATTAGTATATCATCCGTCAGCTGTGAAATCGTAATGCCCTGAACAACAAGTTCGCTGCCATCGCTGAATTCAAAAACAACATTACCGCCGCGCTCGTCTGCATTAGAAAGCGCTTGCCCCCGATTACTGAAATCAAAAGCACGCAGGTCCAGATCATCAATATTGTTCTGGAAATCGCGGATAACGTCACGCCCGGACCGTTCATTGAAAACAAACCGGTCCGAGCCGCCACCGCCGACCAGCAGATCATTACCATTGCCGCCGTTCAGAATGTCATTACCCTGGGAACCGAACAGACGGTCGGCACCTGAACCTCCCAGCAGGGTATCATTGCCACTGCCGCCATTCAGAAAATCAGCTCCTTCGCGACCTTCAAGACGGTCATTTCCGTTATCACCGAAAAGCCGGTCATTACCGGTTCCGGATTGCAGAAAGTCGTTGCCACCGCCGCCATAAAGCGTGTCGTTGCCATCACCGCCAAACAAGCGGTCAATGCCGGAGCCGCCAAGCAACTCATCCTGCCCATTACCGCCACTCAAACGATCATTGCCGGAACCGCCATTCAAGAAATCATTGCCGCCATTACCGTTAAGCCTGTCATTGCCACCACCGCCGACAAGATAATCATTCCCGCTAAAGCCTAAGATGACATCATTACCGTTTGCACCGAAAATATCATCGGCACCTGCGGTACCGGTCAAACGATCGGCAGAGTTATTACCGGTTATCTGATTGTCCGGGAATTGGTCGAGGTAAGCATTCGCAATCGCTCCGTAACCGGCGTCGTTAAAATGAATGAAATCCCCGAGGCCGTCTGTTGATGAGCTGTCAGGCGTACCGGGGCGGGTAAAGGTCAACCCTGCCGCCGGTAATATTTCATCCGGATTGATCAGCGTCACAAAATCAAGTTCTCTGGCGACTTCCTCCTGTACCCGTCTGATTTCATCCCAGCGGTCACTGCCCGAAGCTTCGGCGGCAGGGATATTGTCCGAGAGCTGCTGAATCGTAAAATTGAAGTCTTCCCCGAATTCATCACGCAGACGCGTCGCCAGTTGGATCAGGTTTTCTTTGTAGTCAGGCGTCAGCGAGGCAATATTTGCGTCCCGTTCGCCTTGCACCCACAGGAAAGATTTGACGTAACCGCCGGGTGTCGAAGAAATAGCACTCCGGACATCCTGCAATAAATCACGGAACAACTCACCCGTATTAGGATCCCCATCCGCAAAGGGAAAAAAGTCTGTTCTGTCCGGATCGGCACCAAGGCTTCGGGCGCCCTGTCCGGATGTTATAACTTCTGCGTCGATACCGCGATCCCGTAAAGCCGCTTCCAATTGACCGGATTCTCCAAGACGTACAGCATTGCTTTGCCCTGAAATAACATAGATTGGTGTAGTCACAATATTTCCTCCCTTTTTTACCATATTTATTAGTAAATAAAAGGGATGTAGCATCAATACAATTTTAAGTATTAAACTTCAAATTAATCAAAGAAATATTGTATTTTATTTTAGGCCCTGTTGACAGTCAGGATTCCCAAAGCGGTGATTTTCTGATTCATCCTCCTGAACAGGGAGTGAATTATGGATCGCAGCCGCTTTGTACTGACGGACCATCAGTGGTCGATCATCGAACCGCTGTGCCTTGGTCG
>CALFWP010000162.1 GCA_937927905.1 uncultured Neomegalonema sp. | reverse complement strand
CTTAGAACTCGGAGCGGCACTAAACCGTGACAGGTCCACTTAAAGAAATATTCGTCCCGAAGTGGTCTCTTGGATTGATTGTAAAGATCAATTGGAAATAGTAATGCTGAAAATACTTTTTCCGGCCGCTATATGTGCCGTATTTGCCTTTGCTCCCGCATTGCAGGTGCAAGCTTCGGAGCGAAATATTGAAGAATTAAAGCAAGCTCAGGCACTGCTCGAAGCTATAGTTGAAAATATAAAGGCCGCCGAAAACGGGGATGCCCGTTCACAGTTTATCTTAGCGGTTATGGTCAATGATGTAATTAATGCTGCGGATGATGCTAGTGCGGAAATGTCAACCGAATTCACCACATGGCTCCGAAAGTCAGCGGATGGAGGCTTTGCCGTGGCACAGGTGCTACTGGCAACATTGCATTTTTCCGGTACAGGTGTGGAGCGCGATGCTCAGAAAGCGGAACGTTGGTTGAAAGCGGCGGCTGATAACAGCTTTGCTCCGGCGCAATATCTGTATGGGCAGTATTTGATTCACGAAATACCCGGATTTGCGTTCCGCCAGAATTTTATCGAGGGCAATGCCCGTTTGAAAATTTCCAATGAAAACGGCTGTCCGGCAAAGGGTTTCTCTTTCCCTGATGCGCCGGCTCTGTCTGATAAGCAGGTTGTTGAAGTGGATGCCGCCGCCGCCGTTTTGCGCAAACAGCTCGCCGGTGTGAAGGTTGACCGAGCGTATCAGATGTATGAAGTGGACTGTGAAGCCTTACTGAGCGGGCAATTCCCGTCGTTTTTAGAAACAATGGGGCTTTCTCCAGAATTAAGTGAATGGTGGAGAAGATTAATGCAGTCAGAGATGCAGCCTGAGAGATAAACAGTCATGTTTTGCCCGGAAGTGAGCATGGTAACATGGCTGTTTATCATTGTTAAGCAGTCGTGATCGCGTGCGGTGCAATCTGCATCATACGGATTCCGGCTTGCATCTGAAGCCAGAAATTACATCGACAGCCGGTATCCGCCCTGTTCCGTGACCAGCAACCGCGCCGAGGCGGGGTCTGGCTCGATCTTTTGCCGCAGGCGGTAGATATGGGTTTCCAGTGTGTGGGTTGTCACTCCTGCATTATAGCCCCAGACCTCGTGCAGCAGCACATCGCGTCCGACAACCGTACCGCCCGCGCGGTAGAGGAATTTGAGAATATTGCATTCCTTTTCCGTCAGGCGGATTTTCTTTGACGCCTCATCAGTCAGCAGCTTCATCGATGGCTGGAACGTATACGGCCCGACCGAGAACACCGCATCCTCGGATTGCTCATGCTGGCGCAGCTGGGCGCGGATGCGGGCGAGCAGCACGGCAAATTTGAACGGTTTAGTGATGTAGTCATTGGCGCCGGAATCCAGCCCGAGAATAGTATCGGCGTCCGAATCCTGTCCGGTCAGCATCAGGATCGGCGTTTTGATCCCCTGTTTGCGCATCAGGCGGCAGACCTCGCGCCCGTCCATATCCGGCATGGCGACATCAAGAATGATCAGGTCGTGATGGGCACCCTTGGCCTTTTCCATACCCTCGGCACCGTTGGCCCCCTCAAACACATCGAATTCTTCTGTCAGGACCAGCTGGTCGGCCAGCGCTTCGCGCAGATCGTCATCATCATCGACGAGCAGAATTTTCTTGAGCGTTGACATGGTTTTGACTCCTGATGGTCACGTTCTTCAATAGAATTTGATGGAAGGCGGCTTTCTTCAAGTCTATGTATCCGGTTTCACGCAACTGTCAGTCATGAGGCTGGTATGTTTCACAAAACAGCGCCAGGAACGTTCCTATGAGTGTATTTGTTTCGACTTCGAAGGACCACCTTGAACGCGCGGTCGGCGAATTGCGGCGCGGAGCCGTGATGGGGATCGGCGAAATGCTGGTTGCCAGCGCCGAGGCGGTCGACCCGGACCTCTTCGCTGCGATGCAACAGACCGGACCGGTCACACTGGTTCTGACTGATCGCCGTGCGTTGGTTCTGAAGCTGCGGGCCTATGACGGTGATGTTGCGCGAATTATACTGGAACACGACGCAAGGCTTTCCACTGTACAAGCACTGGCGGATCCTGCACAGGATCTGTCCAGCCCGATGAAAGGCCCGTTTGAGACGGTGCGGGACGGTGCGGATGACCCTGCGATTGCAAAAATGGCCGTAAAACTGTGCAAGCGGGCCGGATTGCTGCCCGCTGCACTGATATGCAAGGCTTCGGCCCCTGAGTTACAGAACTTCAATGTCGGGACTCTGGAGCAGGGTATGGAGGCGCAGGCCTTTTCTCTGTCGCGGTTTGCTGATGCCAAAGTGCCGCTGTCTCTGGCTGCAAATACACGCCTTTACGGGTTCCGCCCATCGGATGGTGGGCCGGATCATTTTGCTGTGGTTGTCGGTGATCCCTCGCGCAGTGACCCTGTTTTGGTGCGGGCGCATTCAGAGTGCTTTACCGGAGATTTGCTCGGGTCGCTGAAATGCGATTGCGGTCCGCAATTGCGCACGGCGCTGGCCCAGATTTCGGCGCACGGATCGGGAGTTTTATTGTACCTCGCACAAGAGGGGCGTGGTATCGGCATGGCCAATAAACTGCGCGCGTATTCGTTGCAGGATGAGGGCTTTGATACGGTTGATGCCAATCACCGCCTCGGGTTCGAAGATGACGAACGTGATTTCCGTGTTGCGGCCATGATGCTGCAAGCCTTAGGCTTTTCCGCTGTGCGGGTGATGACAAACAACCCGCGTAAACTTGCGGCGTTTGAACGGCACGGGTTTGAGGTCGCCGGGCGTGAGCCGTTGGCAGTCGGACAGACAGAGCAAAATGCCGCTTATCTTGCCACCAAAGCGCGGCGGAGCGGGCATATGCTGTGACGGAACCGTCGGCGGAGCGGGGCGGATGGCATGATTTGATCGTGGACCGGCGCGGGGTTGCGCGGTTTCAGGGACAGCTGATTCCCTGTGCGATCGGTAACGGCGGGATTGTGAACGCCAAGTGCGAGGGTGATGGCGGAACACCGGTTGGTGTTTGGCGTATGGAGCAAGTTTATGTCCGTGCCGACCGTATTGCGTCGCTGCGGACGGCGTTGCCCTTGACCGCAACCGGTCCGCAGGACGGTTGGTGCGATGATCCGGCGGAACCCGCTTATAATCAGCCTGTTACCCTGCCTGTAAAATTTTCTCATGAGCGGATGCGGCGAGGAGACGGGCTTTATGATATGGTTGTGGTGCTGGACCATAACCGCAATCCGCCGGAACCGGGAAAGGGCAGCGCCATATTTATACATTGCTGGCGGCGCGTACGGTATCCGACCGAAGGATGCATTGCTTTTCGCCCCGGTGATTTGCGGAAAATTCTGGCGGATTGGAATCCGCTTCTCAGTAAAGTTATTGTAAAGTAATAGTCTTTTCTCAGCGTCTTGCGCCGGGAGCGGTCATTGCAATGCGCATCACGGTGCGCTCGATCAGTGCGCGTTCGGGAAGTGTCCTGCTGCTGCGTAAAGTCTGCTCCAGGCCGGCCAGTTGTGCAAACGCGCCCTCGATTGCGGCACGGGGCCATGCGCGCAGCTGGGATGCAAAGCTCTCTCTGGTTTTCCAGAAGACCGGCGGCCGCAATCCTGCCATTGCCGCTTGTGCGTCCATGCCTTCGGCCATAGCGGATTGTGC
>CALFWP010000161.1 GCA_937927905.1 uncultured Neomegalonema sp. | reverse complement strand
GGCTGGCACGGCGGGTCTATTCAATGGAGCGGCATAAGCCGATGGTCATGCCCGCGCGCAGGCGGCTGGAAACCCTGGGCATTACCAACGTGATTCTCGAACACGGTGACGGATCACTCGGCCTGCCCAATCAGGCTCCCTTTGACCGGATTTTGGTTGCCGCCGCCGCCCCCGATCCGCCGCAGACCCTGCTGGATCAGTTAAAGCCGGGCGGCATTATGATCCTGCCTGTCGGTGAGGGGGACAGCGCTCAGCAACTGATCAGAGTCGTACGCGACGGTGATGGATTTACCTATACGGAAATGTCAGGGGTCCGTTTTGTACCTTTGCTGGGCGGTGCGGTGTAACACGGCCTGCATTTGAAGATATGGGCTTATCACAAATTTTTGCCGGTTCACGGGACGTTATGGTTGATGGTTGAAACCGGCTTTGCTCATCTGGCGTAGGTCGTGTCCAACGCGCAGAGATGCGGAGCTGGCTATCTTTCAATACATCAACGGTTTCTACAATCCGCGACGGCAGCACTCAGCCTTGAACTGGAAAAGCCCTGTCGCTTTCGAGCGGAAAGTGGCCTGTACGAGCACGTCGGGCGGCATGAAAACGCGACATGTCCATTCCTCGAAGAACTTGGAAAATCCGTGACCCTGCGCTTCTATCCACGCGTTGTACTTCAAGCCTGAACTCACCCGGATTTTTCAAATTTTATAAAGTTAAATAATGTTTATAAACTATTATTTTTTATTTTACGGATAATTGAACATTTGGTGCTTTTTTTAAAAATCAGATTTGAGGGGCGCAAATGTTCGGTATCAATATCATTGAAAACAGCAGTGTTACTTCTTCCGGAGTATCCGATGCAATAATTAACCGGGTTAAAACCGGTTTAGAATTAGCTGCGGATCAATGGGGACGTTATATTGATGCTCCGGATGCGGTAATTGATATTGAACTCAGATTTGAGGATTTGCCCGACACGACTCTGGCGAGCGCCGGCGGTTTCTTTTTTTCGACCGGAGGAGGTGAATTCGAAGCGTCTGTCACACAGGAGCTTGCCGACAACAGGGATATATCGCCGAGTTCTGCAGACGCCATAATGACATTCAATGTCAATAATCTGCGTGACCCTGACTTTTACTTCTTTGATGACAGTTTTGAAGCCGACCCTGCGGGCCTGACAGACCGGCAATTTGATTTCTTATCAATCGCCATTCATGAACTGGGTCATATCTTAGGCCTCATTACCGCATCTGACTTCGTTACACCATTTGCGCGGCTGACGGAAACGATCGGCGGCGTCGAAAGCTTTATCGGTACAAATACTGTTGCCGCAAACGGAGGTGAGCCGCTGGCCCTCAGTGGTCCTCACATTGCCGAAGAAGATCTGTTGGATCCTTCCATTAGAATGGGACAAAGGGGGATTATTACACCCACACATATCGCGATCTGGGAAGATCTCGGCATTCCGATTACGACGGCAAGCGCCATGGCGGATGAGCTGTTCGGTTTCGAACGGGAAAATGATGAAATCGACGGCGGCGCTGGCAACGATGTGATTTCCGGACTGACGGGCGATGATATTCTGCGCGGCGGTGGTGGAGCGGATCGCCTGATTGGTGGTGGCGGTGCCGATACTCTTGATGGCGGAGGCGGGAATGACACTCTGGTTGCAGACCGTCTGGACCTTCTCGATGGTGGTACAGGTACGGACACAGCTGATTTTTCCGAGCTTGTAGAACGCATCATTGCCGACCTGGATATTGAAACAGCAGGGTCCAGACAAACCGGCAGTGGCACCAGCGGGTCCAGTCAGAACGGCGCTTTGTTGAGCACATCCCCTGAACTTGGCGGACGGCCTATCAATGGCGTTAACCTTGTCGATATCGAAAACCTGATCGGCACCGGTTTTAACGATATATTGTTAGGTAATAACGAGGCCAATGTTATTGAAGCGGGCGGAGGCAATGACACCGTCAACGGATTTGACGGTAATGACTTTCTTTCAGGCGGTGCCGGAAGCGATACCATTGTATTTTCTGATGCATCCGGCGGTGTAACCGTTGATTTGAACAATCAGTTGTCCGAAACTGATTTTCAGGCCGCTGTCGCTGGTGGAGCCGCTGCATTTGCTGCAACAGGCGGGGCCGGAAACAACGTACTGTCGGGTTTTGAAAACATTACCGGCTCTCAGAATGACGACCGGCTGACCGGCGACGACAATGATAATGTGATCATTGGCGGAAGCGGAAATGACATCCTTATTGCCGGGGCCGGAAACGATACGCTGAATGGCGGGGACGGTTTTGACACGGCTGATTTCTCAGGCCGTGATGTCGTTGTTGACCTGGACGACGACGGCAACGGGACCGTAACAGAAATCATTGGCGGCGTTACACAGACAAACCGGCTGATCAGTATTGAAAACGTCCTTCTTGACGGGGATGAAGTAACATTCATCGATGATGAATCCTTTACTGCATCGGCAGAGGATTTTGATGGCCGGACCTTTATCGGCATTGATGACGGCGACCGCCTCATTCTGGAAAACTTACCGGCTTTTTCCACATCTGATCTCGCTGTCAGCGGTCGGGACATTACCGTATCAGGTATCACCTTTCAGGTGGATGGCGACCTTGACTCCGGCAATTTTCTCGCTGCAGGTGCGGGTGATACAACCACGCTACAGTTCATTGATGAGCTGTTAGGCAACGGCCGCGACCTTGAAGAAGGCGTTGCCGTGAACTCCGGTGATATTGATGGTATCAGCTTTAAAGAATTCATCACCGGGACCGGGCGTGCAGACTTTACGGTAACACTGAACGAAGCGGACGCCTTATTTGAAAATGCGCTCGGCGTCTTCGAGTTTGATGCGGCCACAAATACAGTGTCAGATGTCAGAATTATTTTCGATAACGTAAGAGAAACCGGTGCCGGCGCATCGGCCACGATTGCGGATGTTTCAGACGGTGCCGAGCTCGGCTTCTTCCTTATTCAGAACGGAGCGGATATTGCAGCCGGATTGAGCGATACACTCACATTTGATTTTTCCGGAGGTACCGCCGTGTTGCGGGATAACGGCAGTGCGGTAGATGCGGAAATTTTTGTATCAACAGACCGGTCACTGAATTCCGACAACCTCGAACATTTTCTGTCCGGTACCGTGGATGGTGGCGGCGCCCTCAGGGTTGGTGTCGAAGACCTGACAGGAAACGGGGATTCGGATTTTCAGGACATTGTCTTTGTGATCAACCGGGATGATGATTTTACGATCATATAGACTGTAGACTCATAAGATGAGGTGGTTCTGGTGTTTCAACGTGCAGTGAGTTCATTTTTTGGACTGCAGAAAGTTAGATTTTACCGGCTCTGTCACTATGGTGAATTGGTTTCACCATAGTGATTTTGTACGGCAATCAGGACGTTATAGGCGATCGCGCTGTGAGGCCGGATCTCATTGTCGTCTCTACCACTGCAGGCAGGCGATGCTGGTATCGCCGAGAGGGGCCAGTTCTCCAACTTTTCGCGGGCATCTGCAAGCGTCAGGAACCAGTGAGTGTTCAAACATTCCAGTCGAAACTTTCCATTGAACGCTTTGATGAACGCGTTGCCCATCGGTTTTCCAGGGCGGCTAAAATCGAGCGTGACCTCATTCGCGTAAGCCCATAGATTGAGATCGCGCGAGATAAATTCGCTCCCATCATCAACCCTTTGCAAAGCGGATCGCGTACCGCCGGAATCATGGTTATCGAACACCAAAACCACCTTGCCCTTCAAGGTGTTAGGTAGTCTCGGATACTCTAAAAGAGAAATGGTGCCGCATAGGTGACTCGAACACCTGACCCCATCATTACGAATGATGTGCTCTACCAGCTGAGCTAATGCGGCGTATCAGCGTATTGCCAATTGATGCGAAAGCTAATGCCGTACTTGATATTTTGCAAGCCTGAGGATTTTGTTAACGGTGTTTTTCTGCAGCGGGTGGGCATTCTTTCAGT
>CALFWP010000160.1 GCA_937927905.1 uncultured Neomegalonema sp. | reverse complement strand
CTCAGGACAGGCATATATCGGCTCGACCCTATCAGTCATGAGACGATCTATGCCTGGATTTACTCGAAAGCCCGGAGGCCAGAGAAACTCTGGCGATATCTACCCCGTCGCAGAGCCACGCGCCGTCCGATGAAGGCCCGGTGCACCAAAGACCGGGTAGATTCGCGCGCCACAGCCTGCTACGCGGCCTCCTATGCGGGACAACGTATTTCTGCGCTGCCTACGCTTCACGGCCGAAAGGTGGAGTGGAAAATGCCAATGGCCGCATCAGGCGATGGCTGCCTTAATCCATGGAACTTGATGACATAACCGACAAGGACATTCAGGACATTGCGTTGACGATCAATACCACCCCCCGCGTAAATGCCTCGGCTTTAAATCACCCATCGAGGCCTTCCTCAACGCGCTTGGCAAATCAGTCAGCCTGCGTTTCTATCCCATTATTGCCCTTCAAACCTGAATCCATCTCAGACAGCAATCACCGTGGATAATGAATCATTACAATTTTATCTTTAAGTAAAATCACCGCTTTATAAGAAACTACACAATAAATTATCCGGATAATTTATATTTATTTTTAGACAATACGTCCGTTTAACCGCTGTTTTTTTTGAAAAATATATCTACGTCCCAAAAATAAGCATCTGTTGTTCAAATACAGGAAAAACACGGTAATAATGTGTTCAGCTTCTCACCACAAATTCCGTTGCATCAAAACACTTTACTTACGAGTATCGGAACCGTGATCCAACACATTAATGCCTGCATTACAAAACTATCCATCCACTGGATTTGTGCGATTTTCCTGTTGGCAGCTCTGATACCGGCGCTGATTATTACGAGCGTCCTGCATACTATTTTTATCCACACGCCATGCATGGATGTGCTAATCGTCACCACCCTGACAACAATGTTCGTATCCGCCCCCATCATCATACTGATCGCAAATACATACAGAATGCTCGATCGCTCGAACACGACATTACGCAAACGGACAATCGACGCAGAGCGCGCGCGGCGCTCAGCGGAAGAGGCAAACCGCACAAAATCGGTTTTTCTCGCCAATATGAGCCACGAGCTGCGCACACCGCTGAATGCGATTATCGGCTTCTCGGATATGATCCGGCATCGACAGGCGCTCAATCTGCCAGAAGATACCGAAAAAACCAGCGAATACGCGACATCTATCAATTCGGCCGGAATGCATTTGCTCGCTCTGGTCAATGATTTGCTCGATCTGTCCCGCATTGATTGCGGGCGGTTCGATATCACACCGGAAGATCAGGATATCCGTACCGTGCTTGATAACGTTGTTTCACAACTAAAAGTCACCGCAAAACAGCGCAATCAAAGCATTGATGTCCGGATCAAATGTGCAGCGCCATCTTTTTATGCCGATACACGGGCATCGCATCAGGTTCTGATCAACCTCATCTCAAACGCCCTGAAATTCTCCGATGAAGGAACACGCGTCCGGGTCATAGTCAGCGATGACGGCCGGAATACAATTTTCGATATTTGTGATCACGGACCGGGTATTTCCGGCGAAGATGCAAAAAAGGCGCTCCTGCCGTTTGAACGCATGTCCAGCGCGCATATCGCCTCCGGCGAAAGCACCGGTCTTGGACTATCTATTTCAAACTCACTTTGCCTCATGCATGAGGGATCCCTGAGCCTTCAGCGAAACGATGATGGTATCGGGACCAGAGCACGCGCTGTTTTTCCGAAACAGCGGATCACGACCCGCTCGAACACGGAGCCCTCAATTTACAAAATCGCCAGCTAGCAAACGCAAGATATAATGCCTTGAATTTCCTGTCTTACATACAGTTATGGACGTTCAGACATTCCGGCACGCGGTCTTTTCCTGTTGCGTCCACCTTTGCGCACTGCAGGACCTTTTGCGGCTTGTTCAAGCAAAAGGATCATGGGGTGATCCGCTGTTTCGGGTGTGCGGTAAATTCCGAGGAGGCTTTGCGCAGACTCCGCGGCCGTTTCAGGCTGTTTTAATCCGAATGCCCAATCGAAAAAGATCGACCGGTTCTCCTCGACTGTCAGCCCCTCCATAACCAGCGCATCACCGATCAGATTTCGGGGATCATGTAATTTTGCATCATCCTTCATAATACCGATTTCTGTGCAAATGCCATGATCCGCAAGTCTTTTTGCGACATATCAAGGTAATTTTGACGCTCCGGCACTTTGGCGGACTATAAAAGCGGTACATTCAGCCGCTAAGAAAGGACTCAAGAGCCGTATGGAAGCGGCCTGGGTCCTCAAGATGCGCCGCATGGGAGCACCCGGTCATCAGCGCAAGGCGGCTGTCCGGAATGCCCGCCAGCAAAGCGTCGATCTGACTGCGCGGATAGGACCGGTCCTGTTCGCCCCAGATTACGAGCGTTGGCGCGACGATACCGCCCAGAGCCTTTGTGCCGTTCCAGTGTTCCCAGGCATCAAGGCTGGCCAGCGCCGCCTGCAAACCGGCCTTGCCCCCTTCCGTAAGGCAGGCAGCATAGCCCAGTGACGCCTCGCCCTCCACCAGCCAAGTCGCCGCGATCCGGCGCATGGTCGCCTCCACCCCGTCAGCGGAAAGACGGCGGCGGGACTCGTCCAATGTCTCAAACCGCCCCGGCAGTGCCCCCACAGGTCCGGTGCCATAGGCAATCAGCTTTGCAACGCGGTGCGGCTGCATTGCCGTCATCTGCTGTACGATCATGCCACCCATGGAATGTCCGAGCAAATAAATCCGTTCTACATCCAGCGCATCCAGCGTTTGCCAGACAAGCGCGGCATGCCCGTCAATCCGGTCCGGTGCCGTCAGATGTGCACTGTCCCCGAACCCGGCCAGATTGACCGCGATCACGTCATAACAGTCGCTGAAATATGTGATCTGTTCCGCCCAGTGACCGGCACCGCCGAAATACCCGTGGACGAGAACAAGCGGCAGGCCTTTGCCCTGTCTCGTATATGCCAGTATCCGGTCACTCACCGCTCACACCCCCGCACTTACAGCTGATCTGCATAGGCGAATAACCCGGGCAGACCGCCGGTATGCCAGAACAGTACCCGTTTGCCACTCAACGCGCCGCTCTCGGCCAGCATCATCAGACCGCCCATAACTTTGCCGGTATAGGTCGGATCAAGAAACAATCCCTCGCTCTCGGCAGCTCTGCGTATGGCGTGGCGGGTGATATCATTGAGTTTGCCGTAACCGGGGGCCAGCGCGTCATCGAACACCTGAACATCCTCCGGATCAACAGTGGAGGATGTGCCAAGCAGGTCGTCAATATCCTTCACCCGCCCCTCAACCCGCGGTTTTTGAAGGAAGGCGTCACGACGCACAC
>CALFWP010000159.1 GCA_937927905.1 uncultured Neomegalonema sp. | reverse complement strand
GACCAAGGCACAGCGGTTCGATGATCGACCACTGATGGTCCGTCAGTACAAAGCGGCTGCGATCCATAATTCACTCCCTGTTCAGGAGGATGAATCAGAAAATCACCGCTTTGGGAATCCTGACTGTCAACAGGGCCTAGTAAAAATCACAGAAGATACCGGTTATTCGGCCGCTTCAGCCGGAGCTTCCACGTTGATATAGGTGCGTCCCTTCAGACCACGGCGGAATTTTACATGGCCTTCGACTTTGGCAAAGATCGTATGGTCCTTGCCCATGCCGACATTTTCGCCTGGCCACCATTTCGTGCCGCGCTGACGGCAGATGATATTACCGGGAATGACCATCTCGCCGCCGAATTTCTTCACACCAAGGCGACGTCCGGCAGAGTCGCGACCGTTGCGGGATGAACCGCCTGCTTTTTTATGTGCCATCGGTTAGTCTCCTCACTCGTCGAGCAGTTTCTTGATCTGAACCATGATCGAAGGACGATCCACCTTCACGCGGCCCTCAAGCTGCGTTTCAATGTATGCTTCGACATAATCCCAATCGTCTGTGCTGAATTCCTTGAACTGGCGGTAATAGTAAATGCCCATTTCATTCAGTTGCTTTTGGGAGGCAACACCGAGACCGGGCAGTTTCGTCAGATCATCGCCATCTTCGACCGGAGCATCGAGAAAGTTCTCAGGGCGTGTGTAATCGTCCATATTCTTTGCCGTGACATCTTCGGCAGATGTCGGGCTGGACGCTTTTTCGGCCTTCGGAGCGGATGCTTTTTTCGCGGCACCTGACTTCGAACCGTCTTCGTCACCCGGGATGCCCTTAATGCGCACAGCCGTCAGATACTGGCGGTGGCCTTTTTTGGTCATGGATGAATGTTTACGGCGGCGTTTTTTGAAAGCGATGACTTTCTTATCGCGGAATTGCTCAAGAATTTCACCTGTTACAACCGCACCGGCAACAGAAGGTGTACCTACGACAGCTCCGCCATCGCCACCATGCATCAGTACAGTATCGAAAGTAGCGGTATCACCGGCATCTCCGGGGATTTTTTCCACTTTAATCACGTCGTTGACGGCAACTTTGTATTGTTTGCCGCCGGTCTTGATGACCGCGAACATATCAGCCTCTCATGTCCCGCGTCCTGCGGCGGCGCAAAAGCGCACTTTTCGGCACGAACCGGCCCCGGACAGCGCATAAAACAAAGGATGCCGCAGGACTCTGCGGCACATCAGCCGCGCTTATGACCCCGGCAGGCCGCCGAGTCAACCGGATAAGCGTGCGCGATACCGTTACATGCTGCGCATTTCGAGCAAATCCGGCAACAGAGCCGACCCGCGCTCTCCGGCGGTGCTGATATGGACCACCATGGTAAACGCGCGGGCGGCGGTCCAGAGATAGCGCTCGTCGAGCGTCACGGCAAGCTGACGGGTCAAAGCGTTCAAATCCGCTTTGGTGCTTTGATCCAGAAACAGCGCGGCCTCGGCGCGGCGAACCTCGCTCAGCGCCCATTCCGCCTGTGCGTCTTCGCTGAGGGACGGAAAAGCTTGTTTGAGGGTCAGCGGCACGGTGCTGCGCACCGCATTGGATAAGGGCGGCCTGTCCAGCAGGATCAACACCGTATCGAACAGCGCCAGCCGCGCCGTCAGCATCGACCGGGTAACGATATTGCCGCTCCCGGAATCGAGCGCAACAATGGGACCCTCTTCGAAAACCGACACGGTGCGCGGGTCACGGGGGGCATGACGGTGCAGATCAGTCAGGATTGCCGCCCGCTGCGCCGCCGCCTCCACCGGATCGGGACCGGGAGCGGCACGCTCCAGAATTTCATCGGCCTGCGGCTCGAAGGCTCCGGCAGGAGGGCTGAGGGTTTTGCTGCGCTCTGCCACATCCGGTTCCCGGCGAGCCAGGCCAGCGTTTCGTTGCCGTCGGGCAGAGCTAGAGGGACCGGCACCTCAAGGGCAAAGCGCGGCGCGGTGCCGGTGGTGCCTTTTCCCGTGCGCGGCGTCCTGCCGCCGGGGTCTATGTCACTCATCCCTTCGCCCCCGCTTGCGGGCTGGATCAGGATCCCCTGATGATTTTTTTCAGGGCCGCAAACGGCCCGTCATCGGATTTCACAGAGTCATCAGCGGATATCCCGGGTTTTTCCCCGGATTTTACAGGTTTTCCCTCTCCGTTTGAGGGTCTTCCCTGGGATTTCCCGGTTTTTCCCGCCTTTTCAGACGTGTTCAGTTCCTGAGCCACCGCCGTTTGAAACCGCTGATCGTCGCCTTTCAGCAGCCATGATACTTCCTTTGCAACCGCAGCAAGAAGCGGGTCAAGCCAGCCTGCATCCGCCTTCGCAAAGTCATGAAGGACATAACCGGAAACTTTTGATTTGTCGCCCGGATGTCCGATCCCAAGGCGAACACGGCGGTACCCTTCCCCGAGATGGGCATGGATCGAGCGCAGGCCGTTATGTCCGGCATGACCTCCTCCGTTTTTTGTGCGCAGCTTGCCCGGGGCAATGTCCAGCTCGTCATGAAAGACAATGATATCCGACGGGCTTATTTTATAAAATTTTGCCAAAGCACCGACTGACTTGCCGGATTCATTCATATATGTCTGAGGCTTAAGTGTAATGACCTTTTCCCGGCCGATACTGCCTTCGCGGGTCAGGCCTTGATGTCTGGCTTTTTCAGGTCCCAGTGAAAATTCATCTGCAATTCTATCTACCGCCATAAAGCCGATATTGTGACGGGTCCGGATATATTTCCCGCCGGGATTGCCAAGGCCAACCAGAAGGATCATTGCTCACTTTCCATACGACAACGCCCGCTCCGGTGGGAACGGGCGTTTTATTAAACCACAATCAGGCCCTTGCACTAAGTCCTGATTGTAACATCAGTCAGGAGTCTTCGGCTTCACCGGCTCCGGCTTCGCCCTCGTCTCCTCCATCGGTGCTTTCACTTGCACCGCGTGGTTCGATGATGGTTGCAATTGTAAAGTCTCGATCCGTAATTGTCGGTTCGGCACCCTCGGGCAATGCGGCATCACTAATATTAATTGTTGCGCCCAGATCAAATGCTGCAAGATCAACCGTAATCACCTCTGGGATGGCACCCGGGTCAACCGAAAGTTCTACCGCATGGCGGACAACGTTCAGTGTTCCGCCCGCTTTCAGACCGGGGCAGGTGTCTTCGTTGAGGAATTCGACCGGTATTTCAAGAACGATCTTGGCGCCTTTGGTCAGCCGCATGAAATCCACGTGGATAGGCAGGCCGTTCAGCTTGTTTTTCTGGATATCCTTGGGAATAACGCGATGTTGTTCGCCGCCCACATCCATGTCGAAAATCGTTTGGTAAAAACCGCCTTTATTCAGGGTTTTCAAAAGCTCGTTGCCTTTGAGCTGAATCGTAATCGGTGCTTTTTTATCGCCGTAAATCACGCCGGGTACCATGCCGGCACGACGTGCGGCCCGGGCGGCCCCCTTGCCAATTCCCGGACGCGGTTCGACGGACATTTTGACAATGTCGCTCATCGCATATTTCTCCGTAAATAATTCATCACCCGGTATCTCCTCCAAGGGTGTGGACACCGGAAGCATCCTGTTACAAGGAACAGGACGGAAAGTGAAGGATTATCATGCCTGAATTACCAGAAGTTGAGACGGTGCGCCGTGGACTTATTCCCTTTATGGAAGGCCGTATGATCCTCAGGGCAATTCAGAACCGTCAGGATCTGCGCTGGCCTTTGCCCGAAAAATTCGCGCAACGTCTGACCGGAACCCAGATTATGCGGATCGGCAGACGCGGTAAATATCTGTTGCTGCAGCTTGATAATGCGGAAACCCTGATTGTGCATCTGGGCATGTCGGGACGCTTTTTGTTGCACACGGACGGGCCGGAAAACAGCGGTGCCGCCTATCATCACACGGTCAGTGACACGTCCGGAAAGCATG
>CALFWP010000158.1 GCA_937927905.1 uncultured Neomegalonema sp. | reverse complement strand
CTCATCATTTTGTCCGCTCTGCCGCAGTTGTTCCAGCAGCGAACTCAGGTTTTCCGGCAAGGGTTCATTGGCCACATCATCATAAACTTTTTTAAGTGCACTTGAGATCCGGTCTTGCGGCGCGGGCTTCTGCAAGGGGGTGTCGTTCGCATCAAAGCTGTCAGCTTTGGAATTATTTTCCATCCGAACTCTCGCAGGTTTATGTATTCACGGAACTAAACGTCGCTTACCTGCGTATGGTTCCATAGATAGAAATGATAGTAAAACCGCGTCAGGGTATTCAGAACGTATGAGCGACACCATGAATGATACAGGCGGGCTTGATCATGTCTTTGACTCGGTCAAGGGCCACCTTCATCACTTGCGCCGGTTTGCGCGGGCATTGACCGGGTCCCAGGAAAGCGGTGACGCATACACGGCGGCAACGCTTGAAGCGATTATTGCCGACCGGAGTGCCTTCTTGCCGGATTTACCGCCGAAAGTGTCCCTTTTCCGCTCGTTTCATGCGGTTTGGGCCAGTTCGGGGTCAACGGCTGCTTCCGGAGGGGATGTTCCGGAAAGTATGCAGGCGATCGCACAACAACGAATGGCGGAATTATCTCCCCCGTCGCGGGAGGCGTTTTTGCTGCGGTCTCTGGAGGATTTTTCGTTTACCGAAACCGGCACTGTTATGGGCGTGACAGCTGCAGAGGCGGAATTGCTGCACAACTCTGCCCTGCATGAAATTGAAAGGCAGACCGCATCCCGGATCCTGATCATAGAGGATGAGCCGATCATTGCCATGGATATTGAATCCATTGTGCTGGAGCTGGGTCATACCAGCCTCGGCATTGCTGATACCAAAGATATCGCAGTCAGAATGGCTCAAGAGCACCGGCCCGACCTGATCCTGAGCGATATCCAGTTGGCTGACGGATCATCAGGGATAGACGCGGCAGCGGATATTCTCGCGCGTCACAGCGTTCCGATTATCTTTATCACGGCCTTTCCCGAAAGGCTGTTGACGGGTGAAAGGCCGGAGCCGACCTTCCTGATTACCAAGCCCTTCAAGCGCCCGGCGGTCCAGGCCGCTATCTCCCAGGCGCTGTTTTTCGGCAATGCAGGTGCAATAGAAATTTAAAGCGCTTTCGGAGTCCTGACAATTGATCTGCTATCGACGCCTCCTATTCCGGAGGCGCAGTTTGCTGTTTATGTCAATTCGGGAGTGATTTTCCGGGGGCGATTGCCTCCGATGATGTAATGACATGGATCAGGGCGGCCCGCCCCGAGCGCCTTGCACGGTCAAAGGCCCCTGGAAACTCCGCGTCCGAAGTGACGATCTCCCCATGCAGGCCATAGGCTTCGGCCAAAGGCGCAAAACTGGGGTTTTGCAGCCAGGTTCCGCTGATGCGGCCCGGGTATTCGCGTTCCTGATGCATGCGTATCGTGCCGTACATCCCGTTATCGGCAACGATTACAGTGATGTTCGTGCCTTCCTGTGCTGCGGTGCCCAGCTCCTGAATTGTCATTTGCAGGCATCCGTCCCCTACAAGGCAGATCACCTCGCGATCCGGGTAGCGCATTTTTGCGGCAATCGCTGCTGGCAGGCCGTACCCCATGGAACCGGAGGTCGGTGCGATTTGCGTCCCGTAACGCCGGAACCGGTAAAACCTGTGTAGCCACCCCGCATAATTACCGGCCCCGTTTGTCAGGATCGCATCCTGCCGCAGCGTATCGCGCAAATGCGCGATCACGGCGCTCATCGTGGCATCCCCGGGTGTATCCGACAGGGTGCTGCTCCAGGCGAGGTAGGATTCATGGGCTGTTTCCGTTTCCGGAGTCCAACTGATGCCCTCCGGAGCTTCTATCTCAAGAACACGGGACAAAAATCCGCCGGGTGTCGCATTTATCGCCAGGTTCGGAGCATAGTTCCGCCCCAGTTCTTCAGGGCCGGGGTGGACGTGGATCAGGGTTTTATCGGGGTTGGGAATGTCCAGCAGGTTAAAGCCCTGTGCCGGATTTTCCGATAACCGTCCGCCTAGTAGTAGCAGCACATCACTCTCATCAATGCGCTTGCGCAAAGCCGGATTAATGCCAAGGCCGACATCGCCCGCATAACAGAAATGCGTATGATCAAAAAGGTGCTGCCTACGGAAAGAGCACCCGACAGGCAGCATCCATTTTTCAGAAAATATCCGCAATGCACGCGCCGATTCCGCATTCCAGCGCGACCCTCCGGCAATTACAAACGGTTTTTTTGCACGGGACAGCAATGTTTTGAACCATTCCATCTGTGCCGCGCTGGGTGAAGGTTCGGCGACCTCGACACGCCGTGCCGCTTGTGTCCCGGCGGCTGCACGCAGCATATCTTCCGGCAGAACGATCACCACCGGTCCGGGACGCCCGCTCATTGCGACATGCCAGGCGCGGTTTACGATTTCCGGAATGCGGTCCGGGTTCTCGATTTGCTCGACCAGTTTGGCCATGCCGCCGAACATGCGGCTGTAATCGACCTCCTGAAAGGCATCGCGGCCTGACCAGTCGCGCGAGATTTGCCCGATGAATAAAATCATTGGTGTCGAATCCTGTTGGGCGACATGCACTCCGGCGGAGGCATTGGTTGCCCCCGGACCCCGCGTGACGAAACACACACCGGGACGGCCGGTCATTTTTCCGTCCGCCTCTGCCATCATCGCCGCGCCGCCTTCCTGCCGTGCGACTACAGTGTGAACAGCCGATCCGTGGAGGGCATCCAGAACCGCCAGGTAACTTTCGCCCGGAACACAAAAGACCCGCTTTACACCCTGTTCAACAAGGCATTGAACAAGCAACTCGCCGCCGGTTACCGCATTCATTCAACCGCCCCGACCGGTAGCCCCTTGCGGCGCCACCCCGGATTTGTACTGTTTCCGAACATGCCGCCATCGACGCTGTAGACATTCGTGTATCCGTTTTTCGCCAGATATTCGGCAACGGCGGCGGAACGGATCCCTGTCCGGCAGATCAGGGCAATCGGTGCGGTTTTGTCCCCGCCGGACAAATCGTGGAATTTGGCGGCAATCGCCGGATCGCGCATGGCGATCAGATCGGCACCGGCGGCAACGCCGCTTTCTTTCCATTCGAACGGTTCACGCACATCGACAAGCTTAAGAACGCCGCTTTGCACGTTTTCATGCGCTTCACCCGGCGTGATGAGTTTGACCTCTTCAGCTGTGGCGGCACGGATCATAAGTGCGGATGCGGCGGTTGCCGCAATCAGAAACCGGCGTGTGATCATTTCAGGGCCTCCGAATGAAATGCCATGTGCGCGGGCATGAATGTTGATACGAAATAATAGCTGTGATCATAACCTTGCCGCATGGTGATTGTGGCTTTTTGGCCCTTTTCCACACATGCTTCGATCAGTGCGCCGGTTTTGAGTAGGTCGAGGAAATTATCCGCATCGCCTTGATCCACCAGAATATCCCCGTGCCATCCGCGTGACCTGATCAGCTTTGATGCATCGGTTTCACCCCAACCGTCCTCATCCGATCCGAGATAGGCGCTAAGCTGCTTGCGGCCCCAATCCGAGTTATGCGGGTTACAAATCGGCGCAAAGGCGGAGACCGAGTGAAACTTATCCGGATTGGTTAACGCCAGAGTGAGAGCACCATGCCCGCCCATGGAATGTCCGCTGATGCCACAGCGTGTCATGTCAATCTGCGGAAATTCTTCCGCAATAAGATCACGCAATTCGCCCAGGATGTAAGAGCGCATCATAAAATGGGGGGCCCAGGGTGCCTCGGTCGCATCGACATAAAAACCGGCGCCCTGTCCCAGATCAAATGCGTCATCATCGGAAACATGATGGCCGCGCGGCGAGGTATCCGGAAAGATCACCGCCATACCGTGCTCTGCGGCGGCGCGCTGTGCACCGGCCTTTTCCATGGCATTGGCATGGGTACAGGTCAGGCCCGACAGCCACCAGAGAACCGGCACTTTGCCGGTTTTCGCCTGAGGGGGCATATAAACCGCAAAAGTCATATCCACGCCGCATGTGCTGCTTTTGTGGGAATAAACGCCTTGTATTCCGTCAAAGCAGATCGTTTCGGAGAGTGTTTTCATGGGGTATCCGGTTCTGGTGCAGTGGTTGACGGTAGATGTGGCTGTGCCGGACTATCAGGGCAAGGGTGTAATAGCCGCACAGTCTTCATGGGGCAGTTGATCAAGCATTTCAGTTACAGTCAGGCCGAGCATGGGGTGCCGCCAGTCCGGTGCAACCTCTGCAAGCGGTTTTAAAACAAAAGCGCGTCGGTGCATTTGCGGATGGGGCAGCAACAGGCAATCGCGCGGTGTTTCCGGTGGTGCCGCCTCATAATGCCGCCAGACTTCCGCACCGGGCCAGACGGCGGCACCCGAGGCGATCATGTCAAGGTCACAGGTCCGGGGTGCCCAGCGATCACCATTTCGTGTCCGGCCCAGGATGGTTTCCACTTTATGCAATATATCCAGTATGCGCCGTTCCGGAAACGGGGCCGAAATAAGCGCTGCGCCGTTCACGTAATCCGGTCCGGACCCGGCAGGCCATGCTGGGGCATGGAACCATCGCGATGTTTTGCCTATGGTAATACCTCTGACGTCCAGCAATGTCAGTGCCGCTTCCACGGCATCTTTCGGTCCGCCCTGTTCCGAGGGCTGATTGGAGCCGAGTGTGATCAGGGCGACAGTTTCACGTCCGGTCATAGGTGCGGCACTCCGGCGGTTGATTATCGGTGCAACTCAGCTAGCGTCCCATATATCCATTAACAGTCAAATCGTATTTCAACCGGAGACTATATGTTTTATCGTGATGACCGTCTTGCTCTGTTCATTGACGGCTCAAATCTTTATTCAGCGGCCCGCTCGCTGGGCTTTGATATCGACTATAAAAAATTGCTCACGGAAGTCGCATCCCGCGGAAAGCTGGTACGTGCATTCTATTACACCGCTCTGATGGAGAATGAGGAATATTCTCCGATCAGGCCTTTGGTCGATTGGCTGGATTACAACGGCTATTCTCTGATTACCAAGCCTGCGAAAGAGTACACGGACACTGCAGGCCGGCGTAAAGTTAAGGGCAATATGGATATCGAGCTTGCTGTCGATGCCATGGAGATTGCACCGCATATCGATCATCTCGTCATATTCTCCGGCGATGGTGATTTCCGGTGTCTGGTTGAGGCTTTGCAGCGGAAGGGCAAGCGAGTCAGTGTTGTCTCCACAATCCGCTCCCAACCGCCGATGATCGCGGATGAGTTGCGGCGTCAGGTCGATAATTTCATCGAAATGGATGATTTAAGCGATGTCATCGGCCGCGCGCACCGCCCGCGCCCTGACGGGGAAATGGATGATCCGCACGGAATGCCTGATTGAGGCATTTCGTGATACAGGTGTACGGAAGCGACTCCGCATATCCCGCCGCGACCGTGTTCGGGCGGTGACCTGCTTCGACCCTCCGAAATCCTGCACCAGATGTCCGCGCCTGGCCGGTTTCAGGCGCGAAAACCGTACACTTTATCCGGATTTTCATAACGCTCCTGTCGGACTTTGGGGAGATAGGGATGCACCGCTTCTGATCGTCGGTCTGGCGCCTGGGCTGAAGGGGGCCAACCGCACAGGGCGCCCCTTTACCGGTGATGCGTCGGGAGCACTGCTGTTCGCCTCTCTGCTGCGGATCGGGTTCGCAAGCAGAAACAATGCGCAAAGCGGCGGGGGCGGTACAATGTCCTTGCACAATTGCGCGATCACCAATGCCGTGGCCTGTGTTCCGCCCAAAAACCGTCCGACAGCACAGGAGTTGTCCAATTGCCGTCCTTATCTTGCGGCTCAGCTTAAGGCTCCTGAAGTGGTTCTTGCTTTGGGGCGGGTGGCTCAGGAGGCCGTCCTTAAAGTATCCGGGCAGAAGCCGTGCGAATATCCTTTCGGCCATGGAGCCGCATACCGCATCGGTGCGCAGATACTGATCTGCAGCTTTCACCCCTCGCGTTACAATGTTGCAACAAAACGCATCAATGAAGCGATGATGGATGAGGTGCTGATGCTATGCAAAAAGAAACTTGAGGCGGTGCAGGCCGGACCGTCCGCTGAGTGATGTGCCACACAACGTCTGCGCGGTATCTGTGCCTATGACCCGGTCAGTTGATTTCCGAGGGCCGTGCTTTGCGGGCACGTTCGGTCGCGCTTTTGAGCTGACCGCAGGCGGCCATGATATCCTGTCCACGCGGGGTCCGCACGGGTGAGGCATAACCGGCGCGGTTCACAATCTCTGCAAACGCCTCAATCCTTTCCCAGCTGGATCGTTGATAGGGTGCACCGGGCCAGGGATTGAACGGAATCAGATTGATCTTTGCGGGCATCCCTTCGATCAGTTTGACCAGGCGTTTTGCATCCGCATCACTGTCATTTACGCCATCCAGCATCACGTATTCAAAGGTGATACGTTCGGCATTCGACAGTTTCGGATAAGCACGACAGGCCTGCATCAGAGTTTCGACATTCCATTTTTTGTTAATCGGAACTAGCTTGTCGCGGATTTCATCCGTCGTGCCATGCAGAGAAATCGCAAGCATGGTTCCGATTTCCTCTCCCGCGCGGGCGATCAGCGGTACGACACCGGATGTGGATAAAGTGATACGGCGGCGGGACAGGCTGATCCCCTCGCCATCCATGGCGATTTTCATAGCATCACGCACTGCGTCAAAATTGTAAAGCGGCTCGCCCATGCCCATCAGGACAATATTCGACAACAGACGTTTTCCGGTGCCGGGGTTCCCGCCTTCCTCAGGCCACTCGCCAAGGTCATCGCGGCAAACCATAATCTGTCCTATAATTTCCGAAGCCGTCAGATTGCGGACAAGGGTCTGTGTGCCGGTATGACAGAACGAGCAGGTCAAGGTACATCCGACCTGACTTGATATGCATAATGTCCCGCGATCCTCTTCGGGAATATAAACCGCCTCGACCTCATGCCCGCCCTCAATTTGCAGAAGGTATTTGCGGGTGCCGTCTTTTGACAGCTGGCGTTCAATGATTTCAGGGCGTCCGATCCGGAAATGTGCAGCCAATGTTGCGCGCAGGTCCTTGGACAGATTTGACATGGTGCCAAAATCCTGTACCCCGCGCTGATAAAGCCAGGCCCAGATTTGACCAACCCGCATTTTTGCCTGTTTTTCCGGCACACCGGTCTCTATCAGAGCATCGCGCAACCGTGCACGGGTCATTCCGATCAAAGAGGGCAGGGCATCGGGTGTTTTACGTGGCAGTGCCAGCATATCCGGTACCAGTGCGGAAGACTGTCTTGCATGAGGCTCGGTCATTATCGCATCCGGATTATCAGTGGAGGGCCGCAAGTGCGGGTTCCGTGCAATCTATACTCTGTGAAACGGTTTTGCATCAAATACCGCTTTACACGTAAAAAGCCGCCCCTGAAGCGGGGCGGCTTTTATCCAAAAACTGCCGGGATGTCAGCTGCAGGCTTTTTGTGCCGCGTTGAAGGCGGCTGTGAAGCCAATCAGAGAAAATGTGTCATTAGAACGGGCGCCGGTGCTCGAAACACCACTGACCGAGGCTTTCGCACCCGCCTTCATGGATCGCACCATTGATGCCTCTTCAGGGCGTGTTTCCAGCCATGCGCCATCCGTCGAGGTAAAAAATGTGAAGGTTTCGGACCCTATTCTTGCGAGTGCGGTTTCTTTTTCATCATATGCATATCCGGATATAATGCTGATTTCATTTTTAATGCCCCGCGATGGCCACATGGACACCATGAGAAATACATCCCCGCGGCTGTCGCCGGCATAATCCGTGCTGGTTGGCGCTGTTGCCGCCCAGCATACTTTTCCGTCCGGAGCATTCGCGGTAAACGCACTCCAGAATTTGAAGGCGCCCAATCGCGTTTGATCCTGTGCCGATGCAATGCCCGGGGCACAGACTGCCGCCATTATTGCCAATCCTGCGGCAACTTGCGTCTTCCGTATCATGTGCTTTCTCCTAGAGATATTCTTTGCCTGTTTGTTGCTCTACGCTTCGGCACAGTCATGACCGCCATTGTCCGTGCCGCACGAATTGTGAAGTTCTGTTTCATTCTTGTTAACTGCGTTACAGCAGATACAGCCTTATTGACCAGATGTACATAATTTGCCCGATCTCCGACACCAAGAATGTTTCGCAATTCTAAATGTACGAAATAAGGCGATCTGGCTCAATTGTGTAAAAATATACAAAGAATATTCAATCTTTGCGGGTGCTGATCTTAAAGGCATTATAAATACCAACGATCAGTCCCTGCCAAACCTCGCCAAAACCGGAGAGAATTTCCGGCTTTTGTGAACCGGCTTAAGCGGTTTCTTAAAACTGTAGCGATAGACTGTATTCCAGTTACCTAATGTCAGGTTGGTCATGTCTATCGTTCCCGCTTTTAATAATCATAGCTCCACAGACAATTTCGATCATAGCGTTATTGATAGTCTTAAAAATGTTATGCCCGTGCCTGCGGTCCTGGATTTGCTGGGCGATGTTGAAAGAGACATACGGTTAAGACTTGAGCGATTGGAAGAGCTTAATGTTGCGTCCGCCTCTTTGGGTGTGATCGCCCAGGATGCGCATGATCTCAAAAGCATCGGCGGCAATTTCGGTTTGAACGTGTTGTCCGCGCAGGCAGGAAAAGTGGAACGGGCGGCACGCAACGGATGTGTGGATACTGTGCGGGAGGCCTTGCCAGCCCTGATCAGTACCGGCCTGAATTCTGTCGGGGCGATTTCTGCATACGCTGTGGACAGTGCGGAGAGGGCGATATGATGCCTGCCCGACCATGTACCGGACAATTAAAGCAGTGGCGTTCGCACTTTTCTAACGCACTTTTTGTACAAACAACTGAACCGGCTTCTAAAGGAGATGCGCCATGCGTGGCATGAGACTGGTAATTCTGATGTGCGCTGCGGTTTCAGCGATGGGAGCCATGTGGATGATGAACAGTGCGCTGAAAAGCCAGGCCAACCTTCCTGCGCCCCAACAGCAACTGGCGGCGATTCAGCCTGTCGAGGAAGAAATTGAAGCGCCTGTCACATCCCAGGTCCTGGTTGCAAGTCAGGAAATTCCGATCGGCAAGGTTTTGGGACCGGAAGATTTTACCTGGCAGGCCTGGCCCACGGACTCCGTCGGTGATAATTTCTATACCGAGGGTGAAGATGTCGATGCCATCGAGACGCTGACCGGTACGGCAGCGCGCCTCGTGATCGTCGAAGGTGAGCCGATCACAAGCAATAAAATTGTTGAATTGAACGGTACCGGTGTGCTTGCGGCTCTGCTGCGCCCGGGCATGCGGGCGATTTCAATTCCGATCTCGGTCGTAACCGGTGCCGGCGGA
The DNA here is from genome assembly GCA_937927905.1 of uncultured Neomegalonema sp. Classification (GTDB taxonomy): domain Bacteria; phylum Pseudomonadota; class Alphaproteobacteria; order Rhodobacterales; family Rhodobacteraceae; genus JAHDDY01. The sequence continues at coordinate 7,721 of CALFWP010000158.1, read as the reverse complement.
TTTATTCTTCCGGGGGATTTCGTTGATATCCTTCTGACCCGCCAAATTCAAATCGAAGAACTGGATGAAGATTCTGGTATTGTGCTCAGATCGGAAGCCCTGAACCAGACGGATACGATTATGCAAACCGTCCGTGTTCTGGCCATTGATCAACAACTGAATGAGACGGAAGCTGCGGCCTCTATCGGTAGTACTGCAACACTTGAACTGACGCCGGAACAGGCCAAACTGATTACACTTACACGGCAAATGGCTCAGCAGCAGAGAGGGTTTCTGACCCTCAGCCTGCGCAGTTTCAAGGAAATGATTGACGAGTACGGCGATGATATCGATCAGGTGAAACCTGTTACAACGCTGGATCTTCATGCGCTTGTAGAAGCCCGCCTTCAGGCAGCCAACAACTCTAAGGCACGTTTTCTGAACAATGCCAAAAATAATAAATCAAATGATGATCTGCCAATTCTTCCTGTCAATAGGGGCGCAAAATCCGCCCCAGCGGAAACCGTCACGCTGATCCGGAACGGCAGACCGATTGTTGTGCATACCATTACACCACAGAGTGCGGGGGCCCAATGAGACACGTTTTGAACATCACCCGCTCTATGAATGAAACCGGAGCTGAAATCATGCGTCGTTCGACGACCAAGGCGACTGCCGCTTTACTGGCGATGAGTGTATCTCTACCCGCTCTTGCAAATGACAGTGATTATTTTATCGGTCCTGACGGATCCGTGGAATATAAAGGCAGCACAGATGCTTCAGGTGCCATAAATGTTGGGTCACAACCGCTGCCCGGCGTTCAATATCAATCTGTTGGTGATCTTGGTACAGTTGAGACCGTGCTTCCGGCGGATACAATTCAGGTCGATACTTTCAGTGCGGACGGAACATCCTATCCGGTGATCTCGCAGGATGTTATAAGCGACGTCTACGCCGAACCGGTTTATGCAGAACCTGTCAGTGCTCCTGCACCGGTTATTGTTGAGCAGCCTGCCAGTGTTGATTTTACCACTCTGGCTGATCCAAGCCCGTTGGTTTCTGTTGAAGCTTTGCCGCATTCGGCCCCTTCCGGACTTGAGTTCGCCCGCCGTGGTGACGGGAGTTACGGACGCAGTACAATTGATCGTGGCGGCGAAAGCGAAGCCGGTCAATCAACGGATATATTCGTTTCTAAGTCTGCCGTACTGAATTTACCTGCGGATGCGGCTGAGGTCAGTGTTTCAGACCCGAATGCGGTTCGCGCGGTGCTGCGGACATCCAGACAGATTGTTCTGATCGGTCTTCGTGTCGGCGCAACGAATATTATTGTGTTCGATGATAACAACAACCAGATCCTGAATCTGGACCTGAATGTCCGTTATGACCTGCGTCCGCTGCGTGCCGCATTGAAGCGGAACTTCCCGGACACGCTGATTGAGATCGATACCCTGTTGGGCGAGGTTGTTCTGACTGGTGCGGCAAGCGGCCCTGCCGAGGCAACCGAAATCCGTAACCTGATACAGCGTTATATGCTGGCGGCTGCTACTGCAGCAGGCGTTACCGCGCCGTCCGCGGATGATTCACTGTTCGTTGATCGCCTTGCTATTGCCAGCGACGACCAGATTCTTCTTAAAGTCCGCGTTGCAGAGATGAACCGGACGGTTATCCGGCAATTCGGTGTTGACTGGAGTGTCGCAAACACCGGGGACATTGGAAGTGTCGTTGGTGGTGCCGCTGGTGGTACGGCTATCGGCGCAAATCTATTTGATTTTGCGCAAACCGGTGCAACGGGATTGCTTGCAGGGTTGACCGGTTCGATCGGAAATGTGGATTTCGGACCGTTGGTACAGGCTTTTGAGCGTCATGCTGTTATGCGGACTCTCGCAGAGCCGACACTGACAGCTGTATCGGGCGAAACCGCCAGCTTTCTGGCAGGCGGCCAGTTTCCGATTCCGACTTCCGCTGAAGATGGTGAGATCGGCTTTGAGTTCCGGGATTTCGGTGTTGCGCTTGAATTTACACCTGTTGTCGTCGGGCCGGGTCGTATCAGCCTGCAAATTGCGACCGAGATCAGTGAAATTACCGAAGACAATGCCATTCAGCTGACCAATGGTTTGCAGATCCCGGGCCTTTCGGTCCGTCGTGCGAATACAACAGTCGAATTGCCCTCGGGCGGTACGATGTCGATTGCCGGTCTGTTGCAGCAGACCGACAGCGCGACCCATGCCGGTGTTCCGGGTGTTAAAAACATTCCGATCCTGGGGCAGCTGTTCTCATCTCAGGAATACAACAAAGCCGAAACCGAACTGGTTATTCTCGTCACACCGTATGTCGTCCAGCATGGCCAGGAAGCTGAATTCCGCCTGCCGACGGACGGTTTTGCTCCGGCCAGTGATATTGATTTCTTCCTGCTCGGGCGCCTTCACAAAGTTTACGGAACCGGCGAACAGGATATCGCAGCAGCCCGTCAGGCGCTTAACGCGCCCCTCGGCTTCATCATCGAATAATAGAGAGATTTAGAGATGCATACCGGAAAAACCATAGCACGTATGGCCACTCTGTCCGCTCTGTTCGCACTGGGTGCCTGCTCGTCATATCAGACTCCGCAACCTCCGCAAGCCGCACATGATCCCTGGGAGACTTATAAGCTGGGGACCGTCTATGATTGCGATCAGGTACCGGTACCGGATATTCGTTCAAACCCGCAAAACCTGCCTACACCAGGCTTCGGGTGTGCGCACCAGAGCAATATCACTCTGATGGTTGCTGCGCCGGAAGACCTGGAAACACCAAGGCCGTTGTCGGCTAGCGATCCGTTCAGAACGCAGCGTGTTCTCGAGTCGTACCGCGCAGGTGAACCGACAGCCACTGCAAGTTCCGCTGAGGGTACTCAAGAGTTGATCCAATAACAGCTCAAACGGGTATAGCCGAAATCAAGGAGAAAGCCCCATGTCTCAGGCGGCACAAAATTACGACTACAATCACGATGAACAAAATTTTGGCGGCCCGGTCGAAACGCTTATTCCGCGTATTGATATCGAGGCTTTCTGCGAAACATCCGCTTTGGCGACCGCTTTGCAGGATTCGGCATATGACCGTCGCATGACACGGACATCTGTTGCGGTGTCGATGGGCGGGATCGGAAAAGCAGCCTCGATTTATCAGGAAAGTGCTACACCGCATCTTTTGATTCTTGAATCAAAAGAAACCGGTCTGGCGATTTTTGACGAACTGGAAGGCCTGGCTGAAGTTTGTGACCCTGACACGAAAGTCATTGTCTGCGGTCCGTCCAATGATGTGACGCTTTACCGTGAACTCAAACGTCAGGGTGTTGACGAGTATATCGTTGTCCCGGCAGCTCCGATGCAGATTATCGAAGCGATTTCAACGGTGTTCTCTGACCCCGAAGAAGCGCCTATTGCGCGGACTATCGGTTTTGTAAATGTCAAGGGGGGTGCAGGTGCCTCGACTTTGTCGCATAACTGTGCGGCAATGATTGCAAATGACGAGGAAAAAGAAGTCATTCTTGTCGATCTTGACATGCAATTCGGAACAGCCGGGCTTGATTTTAACAGGGAACCCAGCCGGTCGGTTATCGATGCGCTTGGTGCAATCGACGAACTTGATGATGTGAAGTTACAGCGTCTTCTCGTCGAGCATGACGAATATCTCTCGATCCTTGCGGCCCCGTCATCACTTGAGGTTTCGAGCGAGTTTGACGAAACCGCAATTATCGAGATGATCGAGGTGATCCGTAAGTCTTCGGATTATGTCGTGTTTGATATTCCGCACATTTGGACACCATGGATCCGGACAGCCATCGTGCAGATGGATGAGATTGTTCTGGTGTCTACGCCTGAGCTGGCCGCACTGCGAAACCTTAAGGCAATGTATGATCTGCTGGTTCAGCGCCGCCCGAATGATGCTCCGCCGCGTATTATCATTAATCAGACGGGCATGCCGAAACGGCCGGAAATCGCCGAAAAAGACATCGTTGAGATTGTCGGTGCCGAAGTCGAGCTTTCAATCATGTATGATGCGACTTTGTTCGGTTCCGCATCGAATAACGGTCAGATGCTGAATGAAATTAACGCCAAGCATGAAACCGTGATGACATTGACAGAGTTGAATCAGCGTCTAATCAAAAAATCCGGTTCGGTCAAAAAGCCCTCAAAACCGGCGGCTTCAGACATGGTAAAAGACGTGCTCATGTCATTGCGCGATAAGATTTCCAAGAAAAAGGCATAATACAACTTCTAGGAGGCGGGCGAGGGTTTAACAGGCTGTATCCACCTCGTCTTTACAAAATACAGGTATAAAAATGGTGCCGGCGGCAGAAGTCCCCCCGGTTTCTTAAGCGCCTCAAACGGCGCGCCCGACCTAGGATTGCGGAAGGCGATTATGTTCAGCAAACGCACAGATAATGGCGCAAAGCCCCTCAGAGATGATCCTTCATCGCTACAGGCGATGTCGGATCAGCCAAAGCATGCTCCGGAAAAAGCCCGCCGTGCACCGCCGCCTCCACCCCGCCCGGGTGCTGCCGGTGCAAGTGCGCAGCGGACATCGCCAAAGGTAAAGCCGCGCCCTCTTGATGCTCTCAATGTTGATCTCAGCGCCTCCAAAGCACCTGCCAAGCCTGTCAAACGTTCCGTTGTGGAAGACACTGCCTACGCCGTGCAAAAAAGAACCGCGGCTGTCAGCGTCGAGGAGTTTGAAACTCCTATGGTGCGCAATGAGACGGCCTCGAATCTTCGGGATGTCGCCCGGCGCAAGACTGCCGAGCTTGAAGAAGCGCAAATGCTGGAAATCGAGGACAAGCGCGAAGGCGGTTTCGGTGCAAACAAGGGGCGCGGAAAGTCCAAACTCAAGGAAGAGGCTGCTCCTGCACCTGTGATGCGGGAACAAAACCGCGAGGTTGCACACGACGAAGCGTATTATGTTCTGAAGTCGGAAATCTTCGAAGCGCTCATTGACGCCATGGATATGGGTCGCGTTGTGTCTTTGCCGCGACCGGATGCCGAAAATGAAATCAGCCAGATCGTCAATGAAATCATTGCGGTCAAAGGCCATATCATGTCGATCGCCGAGCAAAAGCGCCTCGTCGAAGACATCTGTGATGATGTTCTGGGTTACGGGCCGTTGGAGCCGTTGCTGGAGCGGGACGATATTGCCGACCTGATGGTGAACGGTGCCGAACAGGTCTATATTGAGGTGAACGGAAAAATCGAACTTACGAATATCCGTTTCCGTGACAATCAGCAGCTGTTGGAAATCTGTCAGCGTATGGTGTCGAAAGTCGGACGCCGGGTGGATGAAAGTTCGCCGATCTGTGATGCGCGTCTGCTGGATGGTTCGCGGGTGAACGTTATCGCGCCGCCGCTGTCAATCGATGGTGCGACACTGACAATCCGTAAGTTTAAAAAAGATAAGCTCAAAATGTCCGACCTTATTAAATTCGGTGCGATTACCGATGAGGGCGGAGTTGTGTTGCAGATTGCCGCTGCATGCCGGTGTAACATTCTGATTTCCGGCGGTACCGGTTCCGGTAAAACCACTTTGCTCAACTGTCTTTCGGGATTTGCCGGTGACGATGAGCGGATCATTACATGCGAAGACTCCGCGGAACTTCAATTGCAGCAACCGCACGTCGTCCGGTTGGAAACACGTCCGCCGAACCTTGAGGGCAAGGGCGAGGTTACGATGCGTGACCTGGTTAAAAACTGTCTGCGGATGCGCCCCGAACGGATCATCGTGGGTGAGGTGCGGGGACCTGAAGCCTTCGATTTGCTTCAGGCCATGAATACCGGTCACGATGGGTCAATGGGAACGTTGCACGCAAACAGCCCCCGTGAAGCGTTGTCACGTCTTGAATCCATGATTACGATGGGTGGTTTCTCGCTTCCCTCCAAGACAATCCGTGAAATGATTGTGTCCGCTGTGAACGTTGTGGTTCAGGCACAGCGTCTGCGGGACGGATCGCGCCGGATTACACACGTCTCGGAAGTGCTCGGCATGGAGGGCGAGACAATTATTACCCAGGACCTGGTCAAGTATAATGTGACCGGTGAGAATGATTCCGGGATGCTGATCGGACGGCATGTTTCGACCGGCATCGGTCAGCCCGCTTTCTGGGACCGTGCGCGCAGTTATAACCGCGAGGTCGAACTTCAGGATGCTTTGGCGAGTATGGAAGAAGTGACCGGTTAAGCCGCCTTCGACTGTTATCAGCCCATAATTACGGAAGGCGATGCACAATGTACTCTACGCTCGCACAAACACTCGGGATACCAGGATTGATGGCCGCCATGGGTGGTTTAACTTTCCTTGCCGTTTATGGGATGCTGCATGTCATTTTGTTGCCTGCTGCCGGTGCATCAGGTGCCGACCGCATCAAGGGAGAATCCGGCAGCGATAAAAATAAAAAGATCAAGGGACCTGATCGTCGGAAACAAATCCAGGAACAGCTGCGCAAACAAGAGGAAATGCGCAAAAAAAGTTCCAAAGTGCCGCTTACTGTTCTGATGGAGCGCGGCGGTCTTAAGGGCAGTGTTCCGTCGCTTTATACCAAGTTCGCCATATTTGGTATTTTGGTAGCTGTTGCTCTGATTATGGGGGCCGGTATCAGCCCTGCGATTGCAGTAGCGGCAATTCCATTCAGCATGATTATCCTGACGCCGAAATTCGTCAATTCGTGTATCAATCGTCAGCAAAAGAAGTTTATTGCTGAATTTCCGAATGCGATTGACGTCCTGGTCCGCGGTGTGCGTACGGGTTTGCCTGTAAACGAGGGGATGCGGGTCATTGCCCGCGAGCTTCCTGATCCTGTGGCAACGGAATTCCGTATCATTACGGAATCAACCAGTGTCGGTGTGACGCTGGAAGATGCGTTGTCGAGATTTTATAATCGTATGCCGCTTTCCGAGGTTAACTTCTTTAATATTGTGCTGTCTATTCAGAAACAGACGGGTGGTAACCTCGCTGAAGCAATGGGAAATCTGTCCAATACGTTGCGTGAACGTAAAAAATTGAAGAATAAAATCAAAGCTTTGTCTTCTGAGGCTAAAGCATCCGCAGGTATTATTGGGTCTCTTCCTTTTGTTTTGGGTTCTATTATTTATCTGATTGCGCCTGAATACACATCTTTATTGTTTACTACAACTTTAGGTAATTACATGGTTGCCGGTGGACTGTTTTGGATGGGGTGCGGAATTTTCATGATGAAAACCATGATGGATTTCGAGATTTAAGGAGCGCGTCATGGACTTTTTTACATCTTTTCAGTCATCGCAAGCGCTTTACGCAGTTATTCTCAGTGGCGTTGCGGCTTTCCTGGTCTGCATGGCCTTTTTTCCGGCACAGGTGGTCAATGCCGGTAAACGCCTGAAATCCATAAATTCCCGGCGCGAATCCCTCAAAAAACAGCACATGATTGACGGGAAAAAGAGTAAAAAACGCCGGGGTGATCTGGATGAGGACACTGTACGGCTGATGCGTAGTACCGTTGAGAAATTCCGCATGGAGGAATTGATTAACAACACTGCGCTGAGACAAAGTCTGGCACAGGCCGGTTACCGCGGTCAGAAGGCACCGGTTATCTTTCTGTTTTTCAAGATTGTCATGCCGGCTTTGCTGATGCTTTTCGCATTATTCTATTTTTACTTTATCAACACAACTCCATTTGAACCTACGCGTCATGGGCTTTTCGCACTTGTAATCGGTGGTGCCGGTTACATGCTGCCCGG
>CALFWP010000157.1 GCA_937927905.1 uncultured Neomegalonema sp. | reverse complement strand
TCACCACCAATCGGCCCGCTTTCTGCGCGCATCGGTACCGCTTTGAGGCCCAATCGTTCAAAAGTTCTTAAATAACTTACGAACATACGATTATAGCTTGCCTGTGCGCCGTTTTTGTCAATGTCGAAGCTGTAGGCGTCTTTCATAAGGAATTCGCGGCCCCGCATGACGCCGAAACGCGGGCGGACCTCGTCGCGGAACTTCCATTGGATGTGATACATGTTAACCGGAAGGTCGCGGTAGCTTCTGATCCCGGCTTTCGCAATTTCGGTGATTTGCTCTTCATTGGTCGGGCCATAGAGCATTTCGCGCCCGCCACGGTCCTTGATGCGCAGCATTTCAGGGCCATAAGCGTCATAGCGTCCGGATTGCCGCCATAAATCCGCAGATTGTATCGTTGGCATCAGCACAGGAATGGCTCCGGCGCGTTGTTGTTCCTCATGCACAATCGCTTCGATTTTGCGCAGGACATTATATCCCAGCGGCAGCCAGGAATAGATGCCGGCGCTTGCCTGCCGGATCATACCGGCGCGGAGCATCAGTCTGTGCGAGACAATTTGCGCCTCTGCTGGGTTTTCTTTCAATGTTGGCAGAAAATATCGGGTCAGGCGCATTTTAAAGAACCATATTGAGTCTCAAATTGCGAATTATGGCGTATTCGTACAGCACACATCGCTTGCCGTGATGTGTAGGCGATGCGCTTACCGCGTGCAATCAAAAGCCCTGTTAAAAGGCTGATACACCGAAATTAAATGTTGTATGCGGGGAAAAAGGGCTGTTTTGAACAAATCAGGTTGATGCTCAGTGGTCATTCTGGATTTGAGGGGATACGCAGACCGGCACTTGAACGGAGAGAAAGGGGGCGACAGTCTCATGGTCCGAGCAAATGTCCGGTCTGCTGTATATTAGAAAGCAACTGCTATGCCAGGATCGTATGTTGCCCGAGGCCTCTAATGTCAATTGATTGCAAAATCGCGCTTTGCAACAGCCTGTCCGACCAGCCTGTCGAGCAGCAAGTCACCGAAACCCACCAGCGGCACCACCATAAAGGCCAGTGTGCCAAAGGATTCTGAGCCTGCAAAAATCAGGATTGTCGAGAATGTTGCAACCAGTGACATCCAGTCATTGCCTGCTCGGTTGCGCAAGGATGTCGCGCGCACGACCTCGACCCAAAGAGAGATAAAGGCCGAAAATATAAAAATTGCATTCCAGCTTACAATGAAGCTGCCGTTGTTCAATAAGGGTAAGGGAAATAATGGCGCTGCGAGGTACCGTTCGAGAGCCGGGACATTTCCGTCATGCGTCGGCGCGCCCGCGATGACAATCGCATAACCCACTCCGACCCAGACATATGCGGGAAGCCCGCGCCAGAAGAATCTTATAATTTCCATAGGCTGGTGCTCCCGGGTCGTGTAATCCGGACATTCTTACAATGTCCGGTCACATATTCCAGTCCGGTAATCTCCGGTATATGAAGCGGCGGGCAATGCAAACACATCCCGGTTTCAATTTTGCAGCGTACTTCGATCACTGGCCTATTGCGCCATGATAGAAATACCAGCCTAATCCTGAGGTGAAAATAAGTCCCCCTGCGATCCAGTGCATGACAAAAACCGCTGAAAATGATTTTGTTTTAACGTAAATCCAGGCGAACATATACCCGCCTGCCAGAGTTAAAATAAAAGTCACCCACCTTTCATAAAAGGCGTGGGCCAGTGCAAAACAAAATGTATTTGTTAAAATTGCAATATTTTCAGACTGAAATAAGTGCCCGTACCTTTTGAAAAAAAGCGGTCTGTAAATGATCTCCTGCCCTAAAACGGAAAACCAGGGATACAATACCCATAAAATTGCCAGAAATAACGGACTGTCTTTCAAAAGGCGGATAAAGCGGTCGCCCATAATGTAATAGGATAACGGAAACAGAAAGAGTGCAGTCAGCAAGGACAGCACTAAGATCAGAGGCCATGTCTCCTTTAATTTGCCGATATCCAGCAATTCGCGCAGCTTGAAGCCCGGAGTGCGCAGCAACAGGACAATACCGATCACTGTAACCGCTGCAATAGAGCCGAACAGACTGACGTAAGGCAGAAAAATCCACAATGCGAGCGGTGCGAACAGGTAAAGCGCAGTGAATTCGATCCAAAGCCTTATGGTCGTAAGAGAGTCACCGGTCTGGATCACAAGCTGTTGTCTCCGGAGTTTATGCTGTCACTTCCGGTGATTATATAGGTGCAGATGGCGGAAAAAAACCGTGAAAAAAAAGAGCGGTTGATATTCGCAGGTGACCAGTGACATGTGCCTGATACCGCAAAGACCCGAAACCCGAATACTGGTCCCGGCGAAAATGCGGCATGCGGTCCGGCTGTCTTGTGTTCATACCGTTTGCGTCGCATATGTGAGTTTATGTCAGAAAGAAAAAAACCGCGTATATTCAGGGCGGATGATCCGGCGCTACAGGCTGCTCCGCCACCGTCCCCTATCGAAGAAGACCCGCTTTTGCCGGTTTCCGGAGGTCAGAAACCGTCCGTGCGTAAACGCATTGGTGTGCGGGCAGTGTTCTGGGCCGCATTGAGTGGTTTGATTGCACTAGGTGCAAGTGTGGCAGCGTACGAGTTTATTTTCGGTCTGATTGCACGTTATGCGGTTTTGGGATGGGCGGCAGTGGTTCTGGGGGGGATTGTTGCGGCAGGTTTGCTGATCTTTACGATTCAGGAGATTGCCGGTCTGTCCCGCCTGCGCCGGATTGACGGTTTGCGCAACCTGGCTGCGGCAGCCTGGAACAGCCTTTCGCGCCGCGATGCCGATGCGGTCAGGGCAGGGTTGAATGCACTGTACCGTAACAGGCCGGATATGGAACGTGCGCGCCTTCTGGTAGATGAGCGGGCCGGAGATTCGCCGGATGCGGATGCGCTGCTGACGCTGCTGGAGCGCGAAACTCTGCGCGGACGGGATGCAGTGGCGCTGGAGGCGGTTAAATCCGGTGCCCGTTCGGTGGCGGCGGCAACGGCTTTGCTGCCAAGCGGTCTTTTGGATGCGGCAGCAGTGCTTTATCTCAATATGCGCATGGTCCGGCAGGTCGCCGAAAGCTATGGCGGGCGTGCGGGCTGGCTTGGTTCGTGGCGTCTGATGAAACAGGTCGCCTTTCACCTCGCTGCGACCGGAGCCATTGCGCTTGGCGATGATTTGCTCGGGGCGGTACTGGGCGGCGGTGCAGTGGCCAAGATTTCCCGTAAGGCCGGTGAGGGCCTGATGAACGGTGCGCTGACCGCGCGTATCGGTATTGCCGCGATGGAGGTCTCACGTCCGATGCCTTATCGTGCATTGCCGGAACCCTCGGTGAAAAAAGTCGCTGCAGCCGCTCTGCGGCGCAGTGCTAAAGCCGCGTGAAGGTCAGAGGGGTACCGTGTCTGATATCCTCATGATCGGCACTGATATGGATAAAACCATCCGCTTCGGACAACCTGCGCAGATTGCCTGAATTAGCCCCTGGAGACAGTGCCAGCACCGGGGTTCCATCGGCTTGAGCCTCTATAATATTTGCCAAAGGAAATTCCGCCCGCCCCGGTCGTCCGGTCATTTTAAACCCGGCAATCCCTTTTTCGTGCCGTGCAACGCAGCCACTGACCGAAGCGCGCCGGCGCAGAATTTCCCAGCCGAGCGTTTCCATTACAATCGTTGCAGAAACAGGGTTTCCGGGCAGGCACAGGCATAATGTCCCGTTTAATGTCGTGATCATAAGCGGCCGGCCGGGTTTCATGGCAACATTACGAACGATCGTATCACCGCCAAGCTGTTCCATCGCGGCTGTCATTGTGGTCTGTATCCCGCCGGAGGCGCCGCCGGTGACGATGATCACATCCGCAACACCGGCCGCAACGGGCAGGGCGTTTTTCACGGCATGGATGTCATCGCGGATAACGCCGAGATCGAGATATGTAATCCATTCACGGTTCAGGGACGCCTTCATCATAGGCCGGTTGGAATCATGAATTTGCCCGCGTCCCGGCTTGATACCGACCTCGATCAGTTCGGATCCTGTGGACAGACAGGCAACGCGTAACCTCTGGCGTACGGTGATTTCCGCCCGGCCCATACCGGCGAGTAATGCGATATCCCGCGCGGTCAGTACCCGTCCCGCCGGTAGCAGACCGGTCCCTACCTTTGCGTCCTGACCGCGTGAGCGGATATTGGCGTTGCGGGCAGGGCATTGGAAAATTGTCACGGTCCTGCCGTCGGTTTCGGCCAGTTCGTGGGGCACGACGGCATCAAGTGTCCCGAAAATCTGTGCACCTGTATTAACGGATAATGCACCGCCCGGTCCGCATACGGGACGCTCGCTTTTCTTATGACCGGCATTGAGATGTCCGTCTACGCGTAAAACCCAGGGGCCGGGACCGACCAGGTCACCGCGTCTTATGGCGAATCCGTCCATTACGGCACCACTGTAACGGGGGAGCGGTTCATGATTGCTGACCGGTTCTGCCAGTATCCGTCCGGCCGCCATTTCAAGCACCACGCTCTCGGTTGGCAGTTTTGCCATAACTTCAGCCGTTCCGACACCCAGTTCCAGGGCTTCGGCCACACTGAACATCCGGTTTTCATTCGGGGTATCCGGTCCGGAAAACGTGTGGCGCATTGTATGAACAGTCATCGGAATATCCTTTTTTTACTGCGCAGTAACGGATTGAACGACAAACCGGTTTATCCGGTCCGGAGGCCGGTGACGGGATGTAAAATCCGGATGGCTTCTTTTATGACATCAGCAGACGCTTCACCGGCAAGCGCGTGTGCAAGCCCCTTATTGCGCCAGAACGCCCCGTTGAGCATATCCTGTGAGACAATCGCGGGGTTTTTATCCGCTGCTGGCAGAGATTTGTTCAGACAGGTCAGCCCGTCGGCTTCAGCCAGATACAGCCCCAGCGCTTTGCCGCCGTGTTCAAAGTTGAACACCGCAATCCGCCGGTCCAGAAACCAGCACAACCGACCGCCGATCAGATCAAATTCTGACAGTGAGGTAAGGCGGGGCAGGGTAAAGGGCAATTTGGGCCGGAACCAATCCGCCAGGGCCTCTACATCAGTTGTGCTGACATCCTGTTTGCGGTCGGCGGCAATATGGGTTGCGAAATCGCCGAAAATTGCCATTGGCAGATCGTTGCTTCCGGTGCTGTGAATCAGAGCGGCGGATCCGACCGCTGCGACCGAAGCGGCGGCGGTTATCCCCCCGAACATCCGCCGGCGTGTCAGCGGCGCACGGGACGGCACAGGCTGAGCGGCATCCAGATCATTCAGCCGCTCAACCAGAGCAGGGGGAGCCTTGACACGCGACGCCGCTTCGCGTGCGGCAAAATCAAAGCGCCGGATGGTATCCGCATGGGCTTTGCAGACGGGGCAGAGCAGCACATGACGTGCAATGTTTTCCGCGCGCTCGCCGGCTTCACCGTCCAGCCAAAGGGCCGTGTCGGCAATATGGGGACAACGGGTCATGACCGCACCTTTGAAATACCGGAAAGACGGGGCAGATCGGGGCTTTCAACCAGCGAGCGCAGCATATCCCGCGCCCTGCTCAGGCGGGACCGTACAGTCCCCAGCGGTACCCCTGTCACCGCCGCCGCCTCGCGGTAACTCAGATTTTCTATGACCACGAGAGACAGCACTTCGGACAATTCCCGGGGCATGGCATCCAGTGCCCGCGCCACACGGTCCAGTGCATCGGTGTTCAGCAGGTCACTTTCGGGCGTACGCGGATCGGCATGGTGCTGTGCAAGCGTTTCGATATCCTTTTCGGCAGTCACTACCCGCAGGCGGGATGTGCGGGTGCGTAGACGGTCGATACACAAATTCCGTAGCACGCGGAAAATCCACCCACGCGGATGTTTCGGCATTTCCTGCCGCGATGAGGCCCCTGCAACGCGGATATAGGCATCCTGCACCGCATCCTCAGCTTCTTCCCGTGACCCGAGAAGCCTCAAGGCCATACGGTACAGCCCGTCAAGCTCGCTGCGGAAGACAGCTTCCAGACTTTCGTTCAGGGGCATGTGTTTCTGTCGCATGGGGCGCATTCTGTCCGGTTTCATAAACAAGACGGATGCGCAGTGCGGAAAGTTCGCATGCCTCACGCTTCTGTGATCCCGAGACCACGCCTGCTCTGCCGGGATTCTTCCGGCAAATGCGCCCCGTGCTTGCGTGCCATCGTCACTCGTGGTTTAGGAGAGCAAAGTATGAAAGGCTCGGCCATGGAAAAATTTGATAAACTGGAAGGCAACCTGATGTGAGGAAAGGCAAGGCCCCGAGGATTTGCAGATCCTCGGGGCCTCAAATTTCGGCCCGTAGGAAACGGGCTCCCATTATGAACCGAGAGTTCTTAACATTGTTCACAGTAAAGAATCTACTACATCCCACATGTATACATAACTACAGAATAGAATATGTTCGCCTGAATCTAGAGGAGCTCTTTATATCAAAATCAATACTCATAATATAAATCAATTTTCCAACGAAGTTGGTTCCGGGTTCGTTTCTTTTTTTTCCTGACAGGTCTCGGCTTATTTTCACGTGTCCTTCGTAATTGGTTTTCCAGGTGTCCACCCA
>CALFWP010000156.1 GCA_937927905.1 uncultured Neomegalonema sp. | reverse complement strand
CCGATCAGAAAAGTTGAACGCTCGATTCCCATATACTTTTTTCCATACATGGCTTTTTCGACCCAAACGCCATAGTTTTTTACGATATCGCCGGCTTCATCCGACACCAACACAACTGATAGATTGTGTTTTTTCTTGAATTTATCGTGCTTGGTAACCGTGTCGCCTGAGACACCTAAAATCACAGCGTTAATGGCACTAAAATCATCCGCCATTTCTGTGAAACTGATCGCCTCCTTTGTACAACCGGGAGTGTCATCTTTGGGATAAAAATAAAGCACAACATATTTTCCGCAATAATCTCCTAAAGTAACCACGTCTTCACCATCGCGCTGCGCGCTGAAATGAGGGGCAATGTCACCGGCGGCGAGGACAGGGGATGGTTCAGCCATAACTTATCTTCCGGATTTTATTGTGAGTTATTTATCGAATCTTCCGATGATATTAGGACGAACTAAACCCGTATTATGGAAAATCAACAGAGTTGGATTTGGAGTTGGCTGGTGGACGACCTCATCAGGTTATACAGAGTTACCCTGCTGAGAATTGCCAGTCTTTTCTCTGTCACGGTGATGCTGGGCACCGCAGGCATTTTGCGCCTGCTTGCCGGTCCAGTTGATATTCCTGTACCGCAAACTCTGATTGATCGCGTTCTGGCCGAGACTGCCCCTGATTGGAAAATCCGCGTAGACGGCGCTGAATTTGATTTCAGCTCACCTGATAAGCTGAACGGGCTGAAACTGAAAAATGTTGTTTTCGCAGATAAAGCAGGCCGGGATGTTTTGAACGTACCGGCCATGGGAATGCATTTTGCCATCACCCCGTCACTTGACCCCGTTAAAATACTTACGGTGCGCGAAGTCGCGCTAAATGGCGCATCTCTTGATATTATCCGGGACAGTGAAGGGGCGTTCACTCTTTCGCTAGATGGTCTGTCTCTTCAGGGTAATGACGGTCAAAATAAGGGATCACACGCGTCTTTTCCGGATCTTGCCGGGCTTGTAAATCTGCCTAGTCTGCGGATTGAAGATGCAAACATTCGGTATTCGGATCAGGGACGCGGGACTGTCTGGCAGACTGAATATGCACGTTTTACGCTGGCACCGGTTGAAAGCGGTGTTATTGTTACGCTCAATGTCGCAATCGACAACGGTATCGGCGGTGCGCAGGTATCGGCAACCCACAACACTGACAGCGGTGAAATCAAAGCTCACCTGACACTGCAGGATGTTCTCCCGTCCGAGATCGCAAAACTTGACCCTCTTTTTTCCGGGTTGGCCGAAATAAATGCACCCTTAAGCGGATCAATTGATATTTCCGCCGATGATAACGGATCGGTCGGACGTATTGCGGGATCATTCGATGTACGCAGCGGAACGGTTATATTCGCGGACAGACCGGAACCGGTGGAGGCTTTTTCAGCCGGTTTCGATTGCGACCTTCATAAGCAGGCATGCGCACTGGATCATTTTGCGCTGGTCACACCGGACGTTCATACCAAAGGACACGGAATTTTAAAGCGTCATGAAAACGGCGGGCTTTTTGCCGATGTTACACTCGCCGGGTCGAAGGTAAGTCATGGAGACATGGAAGCCACGCTCAACTCCGGTTCATTCAGAATCTATGCTGACAGCGGGTTTGACAGAACGCGCATCGAGCGGATCCGCACCGAAGGACTGGCGCTCACAGGCTTAGCAGATGGTATGACCTTGGGCATTGATACGCTCAAAGGGGGGGTGGAGGTCGATACAAAGACCCGTACGATTAAATCGGAAGATTTGGAGGCGCAGGCCATTACGCTTTCGGATCACTCGGGAAATCGTCATCGGACTGCCGGTCTTAAAGCTGCACTCACTGCGGATACGGCTTTAAACACACTCCGGATAAACAGTTTTGAGGCGACAGCTCTTGAAAGTGTTAGTGATGCTCTGAGCGTACAAAGCGCTCGTATATCAGGACAGGCAACAGCCGACTTTGCCAAGGGAGTTATTTTCCTGCCGGATATGGTCCTGAACGATACACAGGTTCGTGAGGCATCGGAACAGCCGTCCGTGTTCAAAGAGGTCAGGATCAGTGGCCGGGCCGATGTATCCTCCGGATTGCTCGAAGGCGGCACGATCAGTATAAGGGATGCGGCGATTTCACTGCCCCTAATTTATCCTGCACCACTACAGATTAACAGTGCGCAGGCAAATATAGTCGCGCGGCATACGGAGAGCGTCACGCGTTTATCTTTGCAGAATGCGGAAGCGGTTATTGACGGTATTACCGCACAGTTGCAGGGCAAACTCGCTTTGCGTAGCGACCGCACGGTTGCAGGAAAAATTGCGGTGTCCTTTGATCCGCTTGATATTACCAAAATTCCGCAATACTGGCCGCCTGATGCAGCGCCCGGTGGTCTGCGCTGGTTTTCCGCGAATGTTAAGGCAGGCAAAGTCGATAGCCTTTCGATCCATGCACAATTCGACGAGGCCCGCCCTGAAAGGGATGCGTTGGATCTGCGGTTCGCATTCCGCGATGGTCATGTCACATATGTTCCCCATATGCCTCCGATTGTTCGTGGCCGCGGGGCAGGGCGTGTTACGCTTGACCGCCTGGATGTGATGGTTTCGGATGCACAGGTGCATGTCCCCGGAGCAGGTCATTTGGCCATCGGTGGTTCACGCTTTTCCATTTCCGATTTTGAGCCCGATATCCCTGATGGCGAGGTCCAACTTAATGCGCGCGGACATGTTCAATCCATTCTGAGATTGCTGGACGGCAAGCCAATAAATGCCTTTGCGTCAACAATGCTTGATATCAACCGGACTGACGGCACGGCTGATATAAGCGCAATGCTCACATTACCATTGGCGAATGATCTGCTTATTGAAGATGTTCAGTTTAATGCGCAGGGCAAAATACAGCAATACGCTCTGGCGGAGCCGCAGACAGGTCTGACGATCAGTGGCGGTTTGCTTGAGGTCAAAGCCACATCCGATGGCCTGGTGTTACAGAGTGACGCAAATATCGGCGGCCTGTCTGCACGTTTGGGATATGCGCAAGGGTTTGCACGGCCGAAGCCGGGTGAAGCCGAAAGCACTGTTACGGTTGAAACCACGCTCACATCCGAAGACCTTGCGCGCCACGGTCTGGATACCAATCCATACATCTCCGGTCATGCGGATGTAAAAGCAAGGGTGGAGATTTACAGAGATGACACAGCGCGGATCAGTGCAGAAGCCGATCTGACGGATCTTTTGATGAATGCCGATCCGCTGGGATGGCGCAAGGCACAGGGAGTTCCGGCATCCCTGCGTCTTTCAGGTGCACTTGAACCTGACGGAACGGGCAGGATAAACGCGCTGACTTTGCGCGGTCCGGATATGTTTGCTGAAGGCCGTATGAACTTTTCCGGTTCAGGTGAGGTCGCGCAAGCTTATTTTGACCGCATACAACTCGGCTCAGCAGTGAATACGGCACTTGTATACAAGAGAAACGCCAACGGCCGGTTCGCGGTAACATTGGATGGTACGCATCTCGACCTACGTAAAGCCTTTGACAGTCTTTACGATGAAGAAACGGAACTTCCCCAGCGTGCGGGACAAAAACGGCCCATACAGACACCCGCTCATGTGGATACAGTTTCGTTGAAAATCGGGCGCATCATGTTGCGTGATGACCTTAGTGTATTCAACTTGAACGGATCTTTGAAACTGAACCGCACCGACTTACACGCGGCTGACTTGTCCGGTAATCTGAATGGTTCTGCACCGGCAGAATTAAAGGCGGAGCAGCGCCTTGCCGGAATGGCAGTGCGTTTGTCCGCGCCCGATGCCGGTGCATTTATAAGGGCGACGGATCTTTTTACCGGCGCTTATGACGGCAAGCTGGTGCTGGATGTGTTTCGCCGGGATAGTGTGAGCCCTGTTCAGACCACAGGCCGTATTTATGTGACTGACATGATCGTCCATGACGGACCCGCATTGCAGAAAATTCTTTCCGGACGCGCGGTCGGCGGCTTTTTTTCCGATCTCGCCGCAGGGGGTATCAAGTTCTCGAAGATTGAGCTTCCTTTTCGCGGAACTGCTTCACAATGGCGGATTAATGAGGGCGTTGCCTACGGCCCGCAACTCGGACTGACGCTTAATGGCTCCTATAAACTTGCCACCCGTGATCTCGATCTGAACGGGTCTGTATCGCCCGCCTACGCCATTAATGGCGCTTTGGGCAACATCCCTGTACTTGGCTCCTTATTGACCGGCGGTGAAGGCCAGGGGGTTTTCGGCGTGACCTTTTCCGTGAATGGAACCACCGAGCAACCGGCGGTCAAAGTAAATCCGTTATCGGCGCTTACACCAGGCATCCTGAGGCGGATTGTGAGCGGAGACACGATTGCGCCCGGGTCAGAAGTAATCAGCGAAGCCGGCATCGATAAATAACCGGATAGTAGCGGTTGCATTGCCGGCCGGAAAATGTTTGCGACAATACATAAAACATTACGCAGCATCCGAGGTTCCAGAATGCCCGCTGAAACAGGACGTCATTTTCTCGCCATCCCCGGTCCGACCGTGATCCCTGAAAGAGTGATGCGCGCCATGAACCGCCCCATGGTCAATATCTACGAGGGGCCTCTGATTGATCTCACACACAGCCTTTTTCCCGATCTCAAAAAGATCGCGAAAACCGAAGGGGATTGCATGATGTATATCTCAAACGGCCATGGCGCGTGGGATGCGGCTCTGTTCAATACGGTTTCGACCGGTGACAAAATGCTGGTTCTGGAGTCGGGCCGCTTCGCCGTCGGCTGGGGTGCACAGGCGGAACAGATGGGAGTGGTGCTTGAAACCATTTCTGCCAGGCCGCGGGGGGGCGTCGATCCTGCGGCGGTGGAAGAACATCTGCGTGCTGATACCGCGCACGGGATCAAAGCTGTTCTTGTAGTTCAGGTTGATACCGCTTCGGGTGTCCGGAACGACATAGAAGCCATAGGAAAAGCGATCAGAGCCGCTGGTCATCCCGCATTATTCATGGTTGATTGTATCGCCTGCTTCGGCTGCGTACCATATGAAATGGATGCGTGGGGTGTTGATGTCACCGTTGCAGCCTGTCAAAAGGGTCTTATGACGCCGCCCGGATTGGGATTTGTGTTCGCCAATGAAAAAGCGATGCAGCGTCGCCGGGAAAACGGTTGTCTTTCGGGATATTGGGATTGGCTGCCCCGCGCAAAGCCGGATATGTATTATAAGCTGTTTTGCGGTACCGCTCCGGTTAACCACCTTTACGGTCTGCGCGAAGCACTCGATATGATCACGGAGGAGGGGCTGGAGGCTGTTTATGTCCGGCACAACCGTCTGGCAAGGGCTGTTCGGGCAGCCGTCGCACATTGGGGACAAAGGGGATCATTAGAGCTGAATATCACAGAGGATGCAGCACGCTCTGATGTCGTTACTACAATCCTGACCGGCGATCTTGATGCACAGGTTTTGCGAAGCATTTGCGAAGATGAATTCAGCCTGACATTAGGGCTTGGCATTGGCCTTGATTTCAACAGGGCATTCCGCATCGGCCATATGGGGCATGTAAACGAGCCTATGATACTCGGCGCTTTGTCGACAATAGAACTTGCGCTTATGAAAATGGAAGCCACTTTTCATTCAGGTGGCGCTGAAGCAGCAATATACGCTTTCGATTAATTGAAATTATTTTTAAGTGTTTAATGTATTATTTACAGTTGACAAAGTAAGGTTTACATAGGGAGCGTCGAATTTTAATATGAGGGCCTTATGGCAGTCATACTGCTGCTTGAAGATGATCACGCTCTTCGCCGTATTTTTACGGTCGCCCTGGAAGAATATGATCATGAAGTCATACAAAGCGATAACGGTATCGCAGCATATGATACAGAATTACTTAATTCCGTTGATTTGATGATCACCGATCTGGTTATGCCGCGTGTCGATGGGTTGGATGCGATACGTACCGCACTGAAAGCAAAAAAAGACTTGAAGGTCGTTGCAATGTCCGGCGGCAGCCCGTCATTTAATCAGGATTATCTTGAGGTCGCGACCATATTTGGTGCAGAGCTTGTTTTTCATAAACCGCTGGAGCCTGAAAAACTTGTTCGGATCGTTAATACTGCGCTCGTAGCATAATACATTTTACATAACAAATTTTTTATCATTTTGATATTAATGTTATTCATTACGCTTTTTTGAGTTAGCTAATCGTTTACTATCGTAATGTTTCTTTGCGACCATAAGTGGCAATTTGAAACTTTTAGGAGGACCACATGCCCTCGGTAATTTTGCTCGACGACGACGATATACTTCGCAATGCGCTTGCCGAAATCCTTGAACTTGATGGTCATACAGTAACCGAAGGCAATAATGGCCTTGCCGCCTTCAATCTGCAAAAAAGCAACCCGCACGACCTTATGATCACAGATCTGTTCATGCCGCGCGTTAACGGCATGGAGGCGATCATGAATGCCCGTTATGAATTTCCGGATATGCGCATTATTGCCATGTCAGGTGGGTCAAAATACCTCACACATGACTTTTTACAGCACACAACCACCTTCGGGGCCTCGGCATTTTTAAGAAAGCCGTTCGGCAAAAAAGAGTTTTTGAATACGGTCAATATAGTTCTGAACACTCCGGTAAATTACGGATATTACCCGCATGATCGTGCAAAAGCTTCTTGAAGTACTTCTTTGAGGGAGTATCGGGAGAAGTTTTGCCTTCTCCCGCCTGCGGACCTGGTAAGTAAGTCTGGCATCATTGTTTCAACTTTGGTCAAAGGATCCTAAACCATCTTGGCCAGCGCATGACGCTTTTTACCTGCACTCAGCTTGCGGGGAGAGGACAAATCCTGCGCAGTCAGCATCAGACCCGGTCCTTCGATCGGACCGTCATCCAGCTTTGCACCGCCCTCTGCAATCAGGCGCTTTGCATCTTTACCGGACTTTGCAAGACCTGCTTTTACAAACAATGCACCGATTGAAATACCTTCGCCGATATCTGCTGCTGTCAGGGCCACTGTTGGCAGATCATCGGAAAGCGCACCCTGTTCAAAGGTTACACGGGCCGCTTTTTCCGCCTGTTCAGCGGCACCTGCACCATGGCAAAGCGTGGTGACTTCCGTGGCTAGAATTTTCTTGGCTTCGTTAATTTCCGCGCCATCAAGCGCCTCAAGGCGGGCACATTCCTCCAGCGGCAATTCTGTAAATAATCTCAGAAAACGTCCAACATCCGCATCCATGGTGTTGCGCCAGAACTGCCAGAATTCATAAGGCGAACGCATATCCGCGTTCAGCCAGATGGCACCCGCTGCGGATTTACCCATCTTTGCGCCATCGGCAGTGGTGATCAGCGGCGTCGTAATACCGAATAGGTCCGCCTGATCCACACGGCGGCCAAGCTCGATGCCGTTGATGATATTGCCCCATTGATCGGATCCGCCGAGTTGCAACTTACATCCCGTCCGGCGGTGCAGTTCCAAAAAGTCATAGGCTTGCAGCAGCATGTAATTGAATTCGAGGAATGTAAGCGGTTGTTCGCGGTCAAGTCGCAGCCTGACACTGTCAAATGTCAGCATCCTGTTGATGGTAAAATGCGGACCGTAATCGCGCAGAAAATCAATATAGTTCAACTGATCCAGCCAATCGGCATTGTCCATCATCACGGCGTCGGTTTCTCCGTCGCCAAAGCTGAGGTGCTTATCGAAAACGCTGAATATCCCCTCTTTATTGGCCGCGATCCCCGCCAGGTCGAGCATTTTACGAGATTCGTCCTTACCTGAAGGATCACCGACTTTCGTGGTTCCCCCACCCATCAGGACAATTGGTTTATGTCCGGTCTGTTGCAACCAGCGCAACATCATTATCTGTACAAGAGAACCAACATGAAGTGACGGCGCGGTACAATCAAAGCCGATATAAGCCGGAACAACTCCGGCAGCGAACGCCTGATCAAGATGCTCAAGATCCGTACAGTCTTTCATATACCCGCGCTCTGTCATAATACGCAGGAAATCGGCCTTCGGCTGGTAAGTCATCGCTTTGATCCTTAAATTCCGATGCGCGTTATAACGGAAAGGCCGTCTTATGGAAGTCTCTCGC
This sequence comes from uncultured Neomegalonema sp., assembly GCA_937927905.1. GTDB lineage: Bacteria > Pseudomonadota > Alphaproteobacteria > Rhodobacterales > Rhodobacteraceae > JAHDDY01. The sequence continues at coordinate 1,790 of CALFWP010000156.1, read as the reverse complement.
GGTAAACCTCTTCAGGCTTTGGGATTAATGTCGGGAACATCCATGGATGGCGTGGATGCCGCGATTATCATTACGGATGGTGAGACAATTACCGGTTTCGGCGAGGGAGCGGAATTTGCGCATTTAAATACCGCATCAACAAAACATGTGATGCAAAATCCGTTGGAGTATAAAAACTCTGACAGCCATGATAATATTGCAGTCTTGTCAGAAGCGGAGCGCGAAGTGGAAGAAAGCCACGCCCATGCTGCCGCAAGTCTGATCCGCCGCACCGAAGCCGCGCCTGAGGTGATCGGATTTCATGGACAGACGGTCTATCATGCGCCGGATGAGGGCTGGACCTGGCAGATCGGCAACGGGGAGCGGCTGGCAGCAATGCTCAACCGGCCTGTCACCTGGGATTTCCGCGGCAACGACATGAAAGCGGGCGGACAAGGCGCGCCGCTGGCGCCGTTTTTTCATTTCGCCCTTGCGCAACATACCGGCGAGACAGAGCCGCTGGCGTTTTTGAATATCGGCGGTGTTGCAAATGTAACATGGATTGACCCGCGAAAATCCTCGCCCGAAGAAGATGGCGCTTTGCTTGCTTTTGATACCGGACCTGGCAATGCTTTGCTTAATGACTGGATGACCGGTCACGGTTGCCCGCCGGTAGACCGGGATGGTGCAGAGGCCGCAAAGGGCAAAGCAGCAGACGATGTTCTTCAAAACAATTTAGCGGGTGCGTTTTTGAATAAAAAACCGCCGAAATCTCTTGATCGAAACGATTTTTCCAGTGTGATGGCACAAATATCAGGCATGTCACTTTCCGATGGCGCAGCGACCCTGACAATGCTGACAGCAGAATGTATCGGACAGGCATTGCTGCATTTTCCGTCTGCGCCGAAGCGTTGGCTGGCCTGCGGCGGCGGGCGCAAAAACCCGGTTATGATGCGGATGATCTCGGACAGACTCGGCATACAGGTTGAACCGGTTGAGGAGGCAGGCCTGGACGGGGATTTACTGGAGGCTCAAGCCTTCGCTTATCTTGCCGTGCGCTCTTTGCGGGGTCTGCCGCTCAGTGCACCCGGAACCACCGGGTGCCGCGAACCTGTCACCGGGGGCCGCCTTTCTTTACCGGTATAACCGGGGTGCATAGAAGCATCACCTAACTGTTTTACTGAGTGTATCCATCCGGAAAAACATCGTAACGTTTGAGCTTCCTGCGCAGGGAATCGCGTGATTTTTCAAGGCCGGGCAACGTTTCATTGCGTGCCTTATCCCGTTGTTCAATCAGCTTTTCCATCATCTGTTTGCGGGAAATTTTTTTGCCTAGACGCGCTTTGATGGCTCCGTTGACTTCGCGGTGGAATGCGACCATGCCCAACAGCAGGGGCGGCGATATCTCGAATGTTACCGGGTTTTCGATCGAAGCCTGCCAGACAAAGGTATCAAATGACGGCAGATATCCCTCCGTAACCACAGTGTTCGGCTGTTTCCAGAGATTGATAAACTGTTCCAGCTCTGCGGTGTTAGTTTGCAGCTCGTGGGCAAGGGCGGTTTGCTGATGATAACTGGCGCGGTCCGATTCAATAAGTTGAAACTCAATAGCTGATTTCAATCCCTCTGATGCGGCGAGATAAACACCCGCAATGGTCGCACCGATCATGCAAAGCTGTGAGATAATAAATTCTCCGCTTCTGATGCGGGGCAGTTTTATCGCCATAATTCCAATCCTCTGACTCCGGTTTGCATCAGGCGTATCTGTTTTCAGGACCGTCAGAAAGCCCGCTATACTGAACACTTTATTT
>CALFWP010000155.1 GCA_937927905.1 uncultured Neomegalonema sp. | reverse complement strand
GGGGAAATAAATGAGCTAAACGAGTTGTCCCAAGATGTTGATAAGGCATTATTTATACGCCTATTTCAAAACCCTATTTACGAAGATGCCTGTTCGCGCCTTCATCCGCACGCTGCATCCGGGCCATGGTGATATCCATCTCTTCGGCAAGGCGGTCCATGGCTTCCTGCGGGGTAAAGGCACCGGAGTTCACATCCCCGATCTGCTGCCACCAGATTTGAGCCAGCTTCGGATAATCAGGCACGTTCACGCCGGTCGGTGACCACATCACCCGGTCGGGCGAGCGGTAAAACTCGACAAGGCCGCCGAGTTTCGGCGCACGCTCGGTAAAGCTGTCATGGTTGATGGTGGAATCGCGAATGAAAGTCAGTCCGGTATGGGACTTTTTCACATCCACGGTTTTCGAAGTCACGAACTGTGCATAAAGCCAGGCCGCCTTTTGCCGTTCAACCGGTGTGGATTTGAACAAAGTCCAGGAGCCGGCATCCTGATACCCGAGTTTCTGCCCCTCTTCCCAATAGGGACCGTGGGGTGAAGGCGCCATCCGCCAGAGCGGTGCGCCATCCTCATCAACGGTGTTGTTGCCTTCGGATTGCGGCGCGACCATCGAGGCGGTGAAGGCCGTGTACCAGAAAATCTGTTGAGCAACATTGCCCTGGGACAGGGCGGGCAGGGATTGGTAGAAGTCATAATTCGCTGATCCGGGAGGGGCGTATTTCCGAAGCCACTCATCCCATTTGCGGATCGCATAGACCGCCGCCGGACCATTGGCCCCGCCGCCGCGCGACACGCTCGCACCGGCAGGGTTACACGATCCCGGCTCCATCCGGATGCCCCATTCATCAATCGGCACACCGTTCGGGAAACCTTTGGACCCCGCACCGGCCATGGAGAGCCACGCATCCGTCATGCGCCAGCCCAGATCAGGCGCACGCTTGCCGTAATCCATGTGCCCGTAAACGGCCACGCCGTCAATTTCCTTCACATCCTCCGAGAAGAACTCGGCAATATCTTCATAGGCCGACCAGTTTACCGGCACGCCGAGGTCATAACCGTATTTTGCTTTAAACCGCTTTTGCAGATCTTCGCGGTCGAACCAGTCCTTACGGAACCAGTAGAGGTTGGCGAATTGCTGGTCGGGTAGCTGATAAAGACTTCCATCAGGTCCGGTGGTAAAGGAGATACCAACAAAATCATCCAGATCAATGCCCGGATTTGTGACGTCCTTGCCTTCGCCTTTCATGAACTCGCTGAGGTTCACCGCAAGCTGAAGGCGGGAATGGGTGCCGATCAGGTCGGAATCGTTGATGTAGCCGTCATAGAGATTACGGCCGGTCTGCATCTGGGTTTGAACCGCCTGCACAACCTCGCCTTCACCGAGCAACTGGTGATTGACCTTGATTCCGGTAATCTCCTCGAACGCTTTGGTGAGAGTCTGGCTTTCATAAGTATGGGTCGGAATGGTTTCCGACAGCACGTTGATTTCCATACCCTTGAACGGTTCAGCGGCCTTGATGAACCATTCCATCTCCTCTTCCTGCTCCGCTTTTGAAAGAGCAGAGGGCTGGAACTCGCCACTGATCCATTTTTTTGCCGCCGCCATATCCGCCCAGGCCGCCGGTGCCGTGGTCAGCACGGCCAGAGCCGCGACAGCCGATAAAAGCTGTTTGCGCATTTTTTCCTCCCGTATATTTTTCTCTTTTACGTTCATTTAATGATCAAACGAAAATAACTTGAACGTCAAGGGGAAATTTGTATTCTGGAAAAATAACACAGGAAACAGCGCTCCATGGACCTTACCGACCGGCAACAGGATATTCTGACAGCGGCACGCAATAACGGGCGTGTCGGTGTCGATTCCCTTGCCCGCACATTCACCGTAACGCCCCAGACCATCCGCAGGGACCTGAACGATTTGTGCCAGCGCGGATTACTGACCCGGGTTCATGGCGGCGCAATGCCTGCAAACAGTGTGTCAAATGTCGCCTATGAAGAGCGCCGGAATCTCGCCTCGGAGGAAAAGCGTCTCATCGGCGTGGCAACAGCGACGCTGATTCCCGAAAACTGCTCCGTCATGCTGAATATCGGCACCACAACAGAACAGGTTGCCCGCGCTCTGATCAATCATAACGGCCTTGTTGTAATTACCAATAATATCAATGTTATCAACACCCTGAACCGAACACCCAATAAAGAACTGATTCTTGCCGGCGGTGTGGTGCGCCAGGCAGACGGCGGCATTGTCGGTGAGGCGGCGGTTGATTTTATCCGTCAGTACAAGGCCGATATCGCGGTGATCGGCGGCTCGGCCATCGATGATGACGGAGCAGTCCTTGATTACGACCAGCGCGAGGTCAGTGTTGCGCGTGCCATTCTCGATTCGGCCCGCAAGGTCATCCTGGTGGCCGACCACCTGAAATTCGAACGCACCGCCCCGATGCGGATTTGCGGCCTCGACCGGATTGACATTTTCGTCACGGACCGCACTCCACCTGCAAAATTTGTGGAGGTTTGCAAGGTCAACGGGGTCAGAATTGAAACAGTTGATGAAGTTTCTCTCTCTACGCGTAAAAGCGAACAGAACAGTTTCTCTTCAAAACGAACATTAAAACAGGAGTCCGCACATGTATGACATGTTTATTGTCGGGGGCGGTGTAAACGGCGTCGGCATCGCCCGGGATGCGGCGGGACGCGGGCTTTCTGTCGGGCTGTGCGAGCAGGGCGATCTGGCGCAGGCGACATCCTCAGCCTCCACCAAGCTGTTTCATGGCGGATTACGCTATCTGGAATATTACGAATTCCGGTTGGTGAGACAGGCTTTGCTGGAGCGCGAGCAACTGCTTTCGGCGATGCCTCATATCTCATGGCCGATGCGTTTTGTGCTGCCTCATCACAAGGGCCTCAGACCCCGCTGGCTGATCCGGCTGGGCCTGTTCATTTACGACCATCTCGGCGGCCGTAAACTGCTGCCCGCCACCAAAAGCCTCGACCTGACCAGTGATGTTGCTGGCGTACCGCTTAAGGACAGCTATACCCACGGATACGAATATTCCGATTGCTGGGTCGAGGATTCGCGGCTTGTGGTGCTCAACGCCCGTGATGCGGCGGATCGCGGGGCCGATATTCTGACCCGCACCCGCATGACCTCTGCTGAACGACAGGCCGATATCTGGAAAATTACGCTCCGGGATGAAAAAACCGGCGCCACCCGCGAGATCGAGACCAGGGCGCTCGTCAATGCGGGCGGGCCTTGGGTTGAAGACATCATCCGCAACGGTATGCGGATGAACACCTCGGATAAAATCAGGCTGGTGCGCGGATCCCACATCGTCACCAAACAGCTTTTTACCCATGGCAAACCTTACATCTTTCAACAGGGTGACGGGCGTATCGTTTTTGCCATTCCCTATGAAACGGATTTCACCCTGATCGGAACAACGGATGCCGAACAGACGGAAGACCCCTCAAAAGCCGTCTGCTCGCCCGAAGAACGGGATTACCTCATCAAAGCCGCCTCGGAATATTTCGCGAAACCGATCACCGAAGACGATATCGTTTGGACCTATTCCGGCGTTCGCCCGCTTTATGATGACGGCGCATCCTCGGCGACCGCCGCCACCCGCGATTATGTTCTGAAAATTGATGGCGGCAAAGGACAGGCTCCGGTACTGAACATCTTCGGCGGCAAAATCACAACCTATCGTCGCCTGTCGGAAAAGGCGATCGAAATGCTGCGCCCCTATTTCGGGGGGATGGATTCTTCATGGACGGCAGGGATACCGTTGCCCGGCGGCGATTTTGCGGTTGATGGCGTCAAAACCCTGACCAGTGTGATGCAGGGCGGATATCCTTTCCTTGATCCGGTCTGGGCCTTGCGCCTGGTGCGTGCTTACGGGACCGATGCGAAAGACGTGCTCGGGGATGCCAAAACCACAGAAAACCTCGGAATGTATTTCGGCTGGAACCTTTATGAGCGTGAAGTGCGCTGGCTGATGGACAAGGAATGGGCGCAAACGGCGGAAGATGTGCTTTACAGACGTTCAAAAATCGGGCTGCGCGTATCCGGAGAGGAAAAAGAGCGACTGGATACCTGGATGCAAGATTACCAAAATAACGCAATTGCCGCCGCCGTCTAATCCCTGCCACGCACAGAACATAGCCGGGGCTTGACGCACCCTAATCTTGACGTGACAGATGAACCTCTATTTCGCCGGAGCCCTTGCCATGAGTCACATCCTTGCCATTGATCAGGGGACAACATCCTCGCGCGCCATCCTGTTCGATTCGGATATGCGGGTGGTCAGAACCGCACAGGAAGAATTCAAACAGCATTTTCCTGCGTCAGGTTGGGTCGAACATGATCCGGAGGACATCTGGAGCACGACCCTCTCAACGGCCCAAAAAGCGGCGGACAGAGCCTCTGCTGCCGCAATCGGAATCACAAACCAGCGGGAAACGACCGTTGTCTGGGACAGGCATTCGGGAAAACCGATCCATAATGCCATTGTCTGGCAGGACAGGCGTACAGCTGAGCTGTGCGCACAATTAAAGGCGGATGGTGTTGAGCCGGTAATCTCTGAAAAAACCGGATTGCTGCTGGACCCTTATTTTTCAGGGACAAAGCTGTCCTGGCTGCTTGATCATGTCACGGGCGCGCGGCAGAAGGCAGAAAACGGCGATCTGTTATTCGGCACCATCGACAGCTTTCTGATCTGGCGTCTGACCGGTGGCGCATCCCATGTCACCGATGCCACAAATGCGGCGCGGACTATGCTGTATAACATCCGCAAGGGGTGCTGGGATGAGGATCTGCTTCGCCTGTTCGACATTCCCGCCGCGATGCTACCGCAGGTCCGTGATTGTGCCGACGTGTTCGGCCAAACGGATATCCTCGGCGGAAGCATCCCGATCCTGGGTGTTGCAGGAGATCAACAGGCGGCAACCGTCGGCCAGGCCTGTTTCAAACCCGGGATGATGAAATCAACCTACGGCACCGGCTGTTTTGCACTGCTGAACACCGGTGAAACCCCGTCACTGTCAAACAACCGTCTGCTGACCACAATCGCCTATCAGCTGGGCGGCAAGCCGGTATACGCTTTGGAAGGATCAATCTTTATTGCCGGTGCCGTGGTGCAATGGCTGCGCGACGGGCTGAAGCTCATACATGATGCCGGTGAAACACAGGCCCTTGCCGATAAAGCCGATGAAACCGCAGAAATTATACTGGTGCCCGCCTTTACCGGTCTTGGCGCACCCTATTGGGACAGCGAATGCCGCGGGGCCATCTTCGGCATAACACGGGGCACCGGCAGAGCGGAAATGGCAAAGGCGGCCCTTGAAAGCGTCGGATTTCAGACCCGTGACCTACTGGAAGCAATGCACAAGGATTACGCCGGAACCGGCGATACAGTCCTGCGTGTAGACGGCGGTATGACCGCCTCGGACCGGACGATGCAGTTTCTCAGCGACATTCTCGGCGCACCCGTTGATCGCCCGAATGTGCTGGAGACAACCGCGCTTGGCGCGGCATGGCTGGCCGGTATGAAGGCGGGCGTCTATCCGGATCAGGAGGGCTTTGCAAAAACCTGGTCCCTTGACAGGCAATTCACGCCCGCCATGGACAAACAGACCCGTCACGCCAAATACTCCCGCTGGCAGGATGCGGTGCAGCGCACTTTGTCAGCATAACCCGGGGCGGTGTATGAGTATTGCGATTATAGGGGCGGGAATGACGGGCCTTTCCTGTGCGCGCCTTCTGGCGGATCACGGACGGGCACCGGTTGTATTCGAAAAAAGCCGCGGTCTCGGCGGGCGGCTGGCCACAAAACGTATCGACGCCTTGCGTTTTGACCACGGTGCCCAGTTTGTCACCGCACGCGGGGACAGTTTCCGTAATCATCTGAACACCCATGCCGCCCCGTGGCGGCCGGACGGGGCGAATGAATGGTTTGTCGGAATACCGGCCATGAATGATCTGGTGAAACCGCTGGCAAAGGGCCTAGATATCCGCTTCGGGGAAAAGGTGACCCCTCAACGTGCAGAAAATGGCTGGACTGTCGGCGGCATGTTTTTCGAGCGGATCATATCAACCGTTCCCGTGGCACAGGCACAAGACCTTTTTCCGGACATGGCAGCGGCTCTTGACACGGTCAGAGTAACACCGTGCTGGACCCTGATGGTTGCGTTCCGCAAGACCCCGGAGTGGCCCGTTATGTGGCGCAAGCGAGAGACGGATTTGTCCTGGATCGCCCGCAACACGTCCAAACCGCAACGCCCGGCGGAGCCGGATTGCTGGATCGCCCATGCCTCACAGCGCTGGAGCGAGGTTCATCTGGAAGTGGATAAGGATATCGCAAAAGATCATATGCTCGATCTCCTGCGAAGTATGCTTGGCACTACACCGGAGGTGGTCCATGCTGCGGCCCATCGCTGGCGGTATGCGCTTACAACTGTGCCGCTCGGGGTATCCCATATCACCACGCCTGATGAAAAAGCGCTGATCGGAGGAGACTGGTGTCTTGGCGCGCGGGCCGAGGATGCCTGGAACAGCGGACAGGCCATGGCGCGCGCGCTTTTATCAGTTAAGGATTAAGCCGTTCGATCGTCCATTCACCGTCCGGAGTATCCCGGGTCCAGCGGAAGCGGTCATGCAGGCGGTGATCCCCATCGGCCCAGAATTCGATTTCAAGCGGCCTGATCCGGTAACCGTGCCAGTGCGAAGGGCGCGGGATATGATCATCGCCGTATTTTTCTCTGACCGCCGCGGTTGCCTTCACCAGCGTGTCACGGGCATCAAGCGGACGGGATTGCTGTGAAGCCACCGCACCGGCGCGGCTTTGCGGATGGCGGGAATTGAAATAGGCATCGGATTGTTCGGCGGAAACCGCCTCAACCGGCCCGCGCGCCCGTATCTGTCTGCCAAGCGATTTCCAGTGCAGCACAAAGGCCGCCTGACTGTTTCCGGCCAGTTCCCCGCCCTTGGCGCTTTCAGAGTTTGTATAAAAAACAAATCCGCCCTGTTCGATTTCCTTAAGCAGCACCATACGTACGTTGGGCAGACCTGCCTTATTTGTAGTGGCCAGTGCCATAGCATTGGCATCATTAGGCTCTGATTGCCACGCTTCGGTCATCCATCTCTCAGAAAGATCATACGGATTATCCCCTGAAAACAATCCGTTACGGGTTTCATTCCGTCCATCGGCATCCCGGACAATCGGTTTGGTCATTCACATTTTTCCTTTGTGTACGCCCTATTCGCACCTCAAATGCGGTTTACAGAAACACGGGGCAAATTTTGGAACTCAACAGAACTGTTCAGGTTCTCCGGAGAAATGGATATGATGACGCTCGGATTAAATAAAACCAGCCTTACCGCCCCGATTTTAGCAATTGCTCTTGCAGGCTGTGCAAACGGCACACAGCCCACCACCCAGCAGGGCGGGGCCATCGGTGCCGGTGTCATCGGTGCGGTCGCAGGCGGGTTGCTCGGAACGCAGGTCGGCAAAGGGCGCGGTCGGACCGCTGCTATTATCGCCGGAACCATCCTGGGCGGCGCTGTCGGCTCTGCCATCGGCAGCCGTTTGACGCAACAGGATCAGATTCTCGCGCAACAGGCCACCCAACGGACACTTGAAACCGCACCAGTAAATCAGCCGGTCCAATGGCAAAACCCTCAGACCGGTGCACGCGGAGAGATTGTCGCCACAACCCCGCTCTTCGAATACGCACCGGTCTCACAGCAACAGCCCGTCTACACCGAACCGGCATATACACAGCAAACATACACGCAACCGGCCTATACCCAGCCCGCTTACACACAGGTACAGCCGACCTATACCAATGATGTCTATACCGCGCAGCAGCCGCTGAACGCACAGCCTGCCACGGCCACACAAAGCTGCCGCGAATATAAACAGACAATTGTGATTGCAGACCAGATTGAAACAGCCACCGGAACAGCCTGCCGTCAGCCGGACGGAACATGGAAAATTGTGTCCTGATATACCGTGCCGTTACGCCGGAAAGGACGTTACGGCCTGAAATATCTTGAGATATTCTGTAATTCCCGGAAAGGCGGTGCTGCGGCATCGCCTTTTCATTTAACATTTGCGTATACCGGTTTGGTTATGGCCCCAGACTTGCTTTAACATTCTGTTAAGAAATTAACGAGTCAACCTTGGGGTAGCATCATGGGTATACGCCTCCGGATTTTTTCTGCATTGCCCGCAATGATCGCCGGTCTGTGTTTCTGTATGTCACCGGCAGTGTCTCAAAACAGCAACGACTTTGAAACCGGTGCTGCTGCGTATGAAAGCGGACAATACGGTGATGCGATTGCTATCTGGCAGCCACTGGCCGATAGAGGCAATATAGATGCCTTAAATATGCTGGCACAGATCCACCGCCTCGGTCTCGGTGTTCAACAGGACGACAGAAAGGCCTATGACCTCTATTCACAGGCAGCAGAGGCCGGTTCTGCCGAGGCTCAGGTCAATGTCGCCTTTATGCTCCTCACCGGAAAGGGCGTCACACGCACACCCGACAAAGCGGCAGGCTGGTTTGCGAAAGCGGCGGATCAGGGAAATGCGCTGGCACAATACAACCTCGGCCTGATGTATGAAAAAGGCATAGGGGTTAATCAGGATTTGGAATTTGCCGCTGAACTTTACCGCATTGCCGCTGATAAAGGGCAAAAGCGCGCCCTGGCACGGCTTGAAGCATTGGAGGCGGATGAACCGCGCCGTATTGCGGAAAAACAGGTGGCTCAAAAGGCTCAGGCCGAAGCAGCGGCTAAAGCCGAAGAACCTGAGCTGGCACCTGAAAAGGCCGAACGTAGTCCGGCCCTGTCCATCACCAGGGTTGACGATGCCAAAGATTCCGAAGCCCTTCCCAGCTATACATCTTCTGCCGAGGAAAGCACGGCAGAGAGAGACCGCCCGCTTGTCAATGTCGTGCGCACGCCGAACCGCAGCCCCGGCCAAACAGTAAGCGGCGCTCCGAAAGGCGATGAACCGGATGTTATTATCATCCCCGACGGGCAGGAATATAGCGATGACGGCGCAGTCATCGTCTATGCCCCGCCGCCCCCCGCTCCGCCGGAGACAACGAAAACGCCGGAACCGCTTGTTTCTTCAATAACAGCAGCAACACCCCGCCGCAGCAACCCGGGTGACCCTGCGGCCCGCATCAGAATGGCCGAGTCCGCGTACCGTAACGGCAAATTCGACGAGGCAACATCCCTTTTAATTCCGCTCGCCAATGCCGGAATGCCGGTTGCCCAATTCTGGCTCGGGCGGCTTTACAACCGGGGTGAGGGCGTTGTCCTGAACCGTGCCGAAGCTTATAGTCTGTGGCGCAGTGCAGCCGCTGGAGGCAGTGAACAGGCGGCCACGGCACTGGCTAACCTTACGTCACGTCTATCGCCGGAAGAAATCAACTTTGCCGAACAAAGGCATGCGGCAAGCGGCAGAGCGCGTTGACCCGCGAAACGCAATGTGTACGATGCACGCTGCAGAGACATTGCTTTGCACCCTATTTCTTATAAGCAGGCCCGCCATGCCGATCCCGGTCCATGGGCCTAGATTCAGGCATGAAAATGAGCGGACAAGACCCGATCCTATCCGGCAAGCGCGGCCTCGTTATGGGGGTCGCCAATGACCGTTCCATCGCTTGGGCCATTGCGCGCCAGTGTGCGGCGCATGGTGCTGAAATGGCGTTTACCTATCAGGGCGATGCACTGAAAAAACGTGTTGAGCCTCTGGCCGCTGGCATCGGTTCGTCCATGGTTCTGCCCTGTGATGTGACGGATATGGCCTCGGTCGATACCGTATTTGATCGTATCGGCAGCGAATGGGGCAAGCTTGATTTTATCATCCATGCCATCGCGTTTTCCGACAAAGCAGAGCTGAAAGGCCGCTATGTCGATACCAGTATGGAAAATTTCGAACGCACGATGAATATATCCTGTTATTCATTCACTGCGATTGCCCAGCGTGCGGAAAAACTGATGACCGATGGCGGCTCCATGCTGACGCTGACCTATTACGGTGCTGAACGCGTTATGCCCCATTACAACGTCATGGGCGTTGCAAAAGCCGCGTTGGAGGCCAGCGTGCGGTATATGGCAATGGACCTCGGACCCAAGGGCATCCGCGTCAATGCCCTGTCCGCCGGGCCTATGAAAACACTGGCGGCCTCAGGCATCGGTGATTTCCGCTATATCCTGAAATGGAACGAGTACAACTCGCCTCTGCGCCGGAATGTCTCACAGGATGATGTCGGCCGCGCCGGATTCTATCTGGTCAGTGATCTCAGCTCCGGCGTGACCGGTGAAACACATCACGTCGATTGCGGATACCATGTCGTCGGTATGAAGGCCGAGGACGCACCGGACATCACCGTCAGCTGACCGGCACAAGGTTTGTGAAAACACGTTCCATGACGGATACCACAACCCTGGAAACCCTCATCCTTGCGGACCGCGCCGCAGCCGGGCCGGTTCTGGATCAGGCTTTACGGGACAAACACGACAGCGGGGATACTGCCGCGCTGCTGACTTTGCACAATCTGGCCTGCCTCTTCTGGAAAGATGACGAAGCAAAAGTCTCGTTTCACCTCACCCACGCCTACATCTACGCATTGGAGGCCGGAGACGAGGATGCCATCCGGTCCCTGCATGTGAAACTGTCCGCGCTAGGCCGGATATAAGCGTTAAAGATACCGCGCCGCCTCTTCGAACAGGATCGCATGGCGTTCCGCAATAACTACCGGATCCGGACCATAGCCACCCCCCAGAACACCAACAATAGGCTCCCGCCGTGCCTGCGCCCAACGGAAAACAGCTGCATCCCGCGCTCTGATCCCGTCATCGGACAGGGCCAGGCGCCCCAAGCGATCATCAGCATGAACATCAACACCGGCATTGTAGAAAATCAGATCAAACGGCCCCGCCGCCCCCGCCTGTGACAACCCGCGATGTAGCACGGACAGGTATGCGTCATCTCCGGTCCCGTCAGCCAACGCGATATCGAGATCACCGGCCACCTTCCTGAACGGAAAATTTTTCTCCGCATGAAGTGACAATGTCACGACAGCGGCATCCCCTTTAAAAATCGCAGCGGTTCCGTCGCCCTGATGCACATCACAATCCACAATCAGAAACCGTTGTGCCGCGTGTTCCGCCTGCAGGCCGCGAATGGCCACGGCCACATCATTAAAGACGCAATATCCGGCCCCATGCCCGTATGCCGCATGATGACTGCCACCGGCGGCATTGCAGGCAATCCCTGTTTTAAAAGCATAACGGGCGGCCATGAGGGATCCGGCGGCTGCAAAACACGCCCGGCGGATCACCTGTTGCGTTTGCGGCAAACCGATCCGCCGGACCTCCTGATCCGTCAACGCCCCTGATAATGCCCGCGCGACATAATCCGGATCATGAGCTTTCTTCAGTATCTCTGCACCGGCGGGCTTCGGAGAGAAAACCGGATCATCCGCCAACAGACCACGCGACGCCAGACACGCACGAAGATATCCGTATTTCGACATCGGAAACCGGTGCGTCGGCTTCAGGCTGGCCTGATACTCAGGATGATGAATAACGGGCAGTTTCATATATGCATTATAACAATAACCACCCCGACATGCCCCCGCCGGATCAGACCGGCAAGGACATTTTACATATTGAGCAGCCTTTTAAATGCGGGACAGCAAATCAGGGTTGATCACCAGATTACGCACACCATGAGCGTGATCCTCATCAAAAATATTATCTTCCATCCAGGCACCGACGGTCAAAATATCCACCTTGATCACTTCCGGACGAACGCTCCAGGTCACCTGAAACGGAGAGCCTTTTTCGTTATAGCTCGGGCCGGTTGTTGATCCGGCGTATTGAATCGGCACTCCGGTATTCTCCGGAATATTCGGCGCCTGATGCACGCCGTCTATAACTTTAACCTCTGCCAACTTATTGAAGTCCATCGCGCTTCTGTCATTGACCAGAACCATAACCTGGGTTTCGACGCGCAATTGCGGGTTTTTGATCGCCTCACTGAGACAGGATCCGAGTGTCGGGCCGGGGGTTATTTTTGCAGTGGTATGTACGAAATGCACTTCAATTGTATCGCCGGACTGCATGGTACCGTGTTCGCCGTCACCGATTGCGGTCTTCAAGGGTTTACGCTCGGCAGCGGTCAGTTTTCCTGAGTACTCATAACCGGTACCGTGACCGTGACCGTCACCATCCCCCGCATAGGTCTGAAATTCGCCACCCTTGTGTTCGGCCGCTTCGTGGAAATGGATATTGCACAGGTTCATCGTCTTATAGGACGGGGCCTCGGCAAACAGCAGATCATTTGTCCCCTCGGATGAGGACAGATCACGCGGTGATTGCGGCCCGAAGCCTGCTCCCTCGGTGTTTTTGGCCAGATTTTCACGTTGTTCCGCCGGTGTGGAGTCCAATTTATTGCCAGCCAGGGCTTCATTTCCGGAAGCGCCCAGAAATGCGGCTATTACTGTTGCCGTCATCATTGCAGATTTCTTCATCACAATCCCTTTGTCATTATCCAAGCTCCTGCACAGCCCGTAAAATTCCCAGCAGACAACCGGACTGCGACAAATTGTCGATATGAAGCAGGGGGCGATGAGTTCAACAGTCTCAATAAACCTTCAATGATCACAATCCTGACAGCCCCTGAAACGCTATGCGCTGTCTCCGGCGGCAACGGGCCGGAAATCCGTTATTTTTCCGCCAATAGTGCACAGGCCTTATGTCGCGGGCATGTCACCATATGATCATTAACCATACCCATCGCCTGCATCACGGCATACACGATCGTCGGGCCGCAGAATTTAAAGCCGTCTTTCTTCAGCTGCCTGGAAATGTTTACTGAAAGTTCTGTTTGTGCCGGAACATCCGCCATTGTCCGGAACCGGTTCCGGACCGGTGTGCCATCAACATGTTTCCAGAGGTAATCGCTAAAACTCTCCGTCTCTGAAATCTTCAGGTAAGCGCGCGCATTACCGATGGTTGCCGTGATCTTTCCGCGGTGGCGTACGATGCGCGCATCATTCACAAGGCGCTCGATATCATTTTCACCATAGCGGGCAATGACCTCCGGCTCAAAACCGTCAAAGGCATCGCGGAACCCGTCCCGTTTGCGCAGGATCGTGATCCAGGACAACCCCGCCTGAAATCCGTCCAGCATCAGCTTTTCGTAAAGCGTCCGGGAGTCGTATTGCGGCACACCCCACTCGGTGTCGTGATACGCTACATAAACCGGATCCGTGCCGCACCAGTCGCACCGTTTCATCTCCGCCATAGGCTTTCCCTCTTTTGCGTGATGGTCGAACAGACAGGTCCGGACATCAGGACAAATCCGTAGGATCAACGCATCAGTTTGCTTTTCAACTTGATCAGTTCGGCTTCTTTTTCTGCAATCTTTTCATGCAGATGCGCATTATATTCTTCCGGATTCCGCGCCATGACTCTGTCGATCAGATTAAAAAACACCACAAATTTGAGCGCACGCCTGAAAAGACCGCGCAGGCGGTAAGCCCGCATCAGCTTTCCGGCACGGGCCATTCTTAAAAAACGGAAAAGCTGTAACGACCGCAAAAACGCCAGGAACGGCAACAGAATAATGACAAGGTTTATCCAGTTCTTTTTACAATACACGACCTTCTTTTCCGCCAGGGAAACCAGCACAATAAACTCAAGGGCAAATGAGAACCAGATCAGGGCGGTCAGAAACCAGATCACAAATTCCAGATATCCCGGAGGACATGTTTCTACTTTGTCGAAATTGTTGAAACCAAGCGCACCGTGACCATAGGCAAACGTTCCGCCGGTCACCGCACAGGCCGTACGGAAGTTGGCAACACCATTCAGTCCGAAGGACAGTACTGTCGTTTCCGCCCCGTCAGGCCGCCCCAGGACAGTCCAGTTGCCGTCTATACCCTCTCTCGTGGAACGGTCCGTACGGGAAAGGGCGGCAATGACACGCTCGTTTTCATCCATCATAAAAAGGCGGATACCGCTGTCCGACACGTCATAACGCGTCACGGTATCCATTTCTTCCATCAGGGTGTCATGCATATCCGGTCCCGTAAGAATATCAGCTGCAATCACGGGAATAATTAACGCCGTCATAAAAACCATAGGCATTGCGGTCCGCAATTCCATATCCGCGATTGCCGCCTTACCGGTTCGCAGCCAACCCAGAATCGGCAGCCAGATATGCGTATTCTTACGGCGCGGCAAGATCACTATGCGCATCGGCGGAATGAAACCGACCAGTAACAGGCGGAAAACCGCATTCCGGGGTTTATCCTCCGCCTTCAGATACCCGTAGACCGCCTCGCAGATAATCAGCGCCCATAACGCGAATAACAGCCCCGGCATAATCCGGCTTGCGGTTAATTGTGCACTAACTGTTTCGGCAAGCCCCCCGTGAGGCAGTATTGCCGCAAAAACAGCAAGATAAAACAGCCCGGCACAAAACATGACAGCAGGGTAGCGTTCAAAACCGTGCTGCGTACCGGTTTCCACCGGCTGATTATCACTCATCATATGCAATTTAAACTCTCAACAGCCGGGACAGACCTCTCCGCGTCCCATAAACGCGATAATTCCATAACGGATACATTTTTTGTTGTTTCGCTCAGAAATTCGCAAGACAGCAACGATTTTAACTGTAGTGTCTATTCGCAATGAACGAAGAAATCTCCCGTCAAAATCCCCGGCCTCCCCGGGAGCCGGTTTTTAACCCGAAAGCCTTCGAAGCCCTTCCTGTTATTATACTGGTAGTGGGTATGGCGATCATTCATGCATGGGTGTCCTACGCGGATATTCCCGCGGCGAATGCGGTGTACGGGAATTATGCGTTCATAGCGCGGGATTTCTGGCTGGGAGTATCACCTTTCACATCCGTCAGCTATGCGCTGCTACACGGCAGCTGGATGCATTTCGGGTTCAATGCGGTGGCATTTTTCGTCCTCGGTTCCGCCTGCTGGAAGCTGATGGGAACAGCACGGTTTCTCACCTTTTTCGTACTGACAGCCTTTGCGGGTGCCGTACTTTTCGCCATGGTCAGGCCACAGGAAACAACGGTGCTTGTCGGAGTATCCGGTGTGGTCTTCGGGCTTATTGCCGCAATTAAGAGGGTGGATTACCGCATCAGATCATTGCGCGGACAGGATATCCGCATACCGGTCCTGCGCTTTATCGGGATTATTATCCTGTTCAATCTCGTCATCGGGTTTTTTCCTATTGATGACGGCAGCGGTTTTGCCGGTGCTTCGGTTGCATGGGAGGCACATGTCGGCGGTTTTCTGTTCGGATGGCTGATCACACCGTGGCTGGTCCGGTTCTGGCCGGAATAACCGCGCATCTCCCGCTTATCCGCGTTTTACACCGGCCTTAAGTTCAGCAAGCGTAAAAGCCCCTAAAAACCGTGCGGCAATGACGTAACTTGCCAGCCCCAGCAGCACGAGGCCCAGCAAACCGGAAATTCTGGCAAGCTGTGTTTCCAATGAACCGTCCAGAATGTGACCGGCAGTAAAAAGCACCAGCCCCATGATCAGACTGGCCGCCAGCATCCGCTTGATACGCATCCAAAGGCGCAGGTCCGCCCCGTAACCGCGCATCCGCAAAACCCGCCACAACATCCAGATATTGATCCAGGACGCAATCGCCGTTGCCACCGGAATCGCAAGCCATCCGATCAGCCAGACCCCGATCAGGGACAGAACCGTATTAATCCCCATCGCCCATAACGACAGGCGCAAAGGTGTCCTGCTGTCCTCATCGGCAAAAAAGGCAGGTGTCAGCACCTTGTTCATCACAAAGGCAGGCAAACCCAACGCAAACAGTGCCGCCGCAAGGCCGGTCTGATGCGCATCAAAGGCGGTATAGGCCCCGCGTTCGAACAGACCCCGCGCCACCTCTTCTGAAATAATCAACAGAGCCACGGTCGCAGGCAACGTCAACGCCAGCGCAAATTCCGCCGAACGGTTCATGGACAATCGCGCGCCCTCGCGATCGCCCTGCCTTGCCCGCCGTGACAGCTCGGGCATAAGGACAACACCGACCGCGACGCCGACAACGCCTAGCGGCAGCTGATAAATACGGTCCGCATAAGTCAGCCACGCAACCGCGCCATCAAAAAAGGACGCAATGATAGAACCGACCATCAGATTGATTTGCATGGCACCGCCGGCAATCGCGGCGGGCGCAGCCAGTATCAGCAGGCGTTTGACATCCGGTGTGAGCCGCGGCCTGTGCAAAGCAAAGCGCATACCGGCCCGCCGCGCCGCCCAGACGACAAGCCAAAGCTGTGCCACGCCGGATAATGTGACGGCTACGGCCAGCCACACCTCAACCGATTGCCCGGTAGCCATGCCGGTCCCGGCAAAACCGATCAGAAAAATATTCAGCAGGATCGGCGCACCGGCGGCAACCGCAAACCGGCCCAACGCATTCAGGACCGCACTGAACATCGCAGTCAGTGATACAAGCGCAAGATACGGAAACATCAGCCGCGCCAGCAGCACCGTCAGATCCAGTTTATCCGGATTTGACGCAAACCCTGCAGCAATCAGGTAAACAACCACCGGCATGGCAAGCGTGGCCAGCAATGTGAACACAAACAGCGCACCGGCCAGCACCGCCAGAACCTCGGTACCGAAACGCCGCGCAACCGCATCGCCATCTTCAAGGCTTTTTGTAAACATCGGAACAAAGGCAAGGTTGAACGCCCCTTCCCCGAAAATCCGCCGGAACAGATTGGGCAGGCGGAACGCGGCATAAAACGCATCCGCCGCATCGGATGCGCCAAGCGTCGCGGCAATCATAATCTCACGCACCATGCCCAGGACACGCGATATCATCGTCATACCGCCAACAGTCAGAAACGAACGATTAAGACTCATGGTAGAATATATCCAATCCTGCGGAGGCATGTTCCGCCGGTGCCATGCGTTTTGCTGCGGTCGTTATCCGGCGCGTAAAAGCACATGGCGCAATGCCTCATCAATCCGCTTTTGACGGACCGGATTAATGATTTTATGTCCGAATAAATCTTTCACATAAAATGTATCAACCGCACGCTCACCGTATGTCGCGATAACCGCCGAGAATATACTGACCTTCTGATCCGCAAGTGCCCGGGACAGATCATGTACCAGTCCGAGCCGGTCGCGCCCTGTCACCTCGATCACGGTATAAAGCTCCGAAGCGGAATTATCGAAATTGACATCCGGGGCAACAGTAAAGCTGCGTTCCCGGGCCTTGATCACATCGCGCTCACGCAATTCATCAGGCGCAATTATATCACCGGACATCACCCGCGTGATATTTGTCTCAAGCCGTTTCAGCCGTGCCGGATCGTCATAGGCTTCACCGTCCTGATCCTGAAGCCATATCGTGGCAAGCGCCATGCCGTCGCCGGTCGTAAATGTCCGCGCATCAACGATATTCGCTCCTGACAGGGACACGGCCCCCGTTACGCGCGAAAAAAAACCCGGATGATCCGCCATTGCGACACAAAGCCGTGTCGCCGCGCGAGCCGGATCACCGGACGCATCAATGATAAACGCATCATCGGGCTTGCCGTCCAGCATACGCGCATGGACCTCATGGGTACCGGTATCCAGACCCAGCCAGTACGGAGGATAATGGCGGTTTAAAAGTGTGCCGATGCGCTCTTCAGGCCAATCCTGCAACCGCGCGGCCAACGCGTCCTTTGCCTCATCGATCCGCTCGGTACGCGAGGCCGCCATCGCATCATGACCGGCACTGAGAAACGCTTCTGTCTCCGCGTAAAGTGTGCGCAGCAATTGTGCTTTCCAGCCGTTCCAGACCCCCGGTCCCACAGCACGTATATCACAGGTTGTCAGCACCAGCAGCATTTTGAGCCGCTCGCGGCTTTGCACCGTTGCGGCAAAATCCTGTATTGTCCGTATATCCGACAGATCACGTTTTTGCGCAGTATCAGACATCAGAAGGTGATGACGGATAAGCCAGACGACCGTTTCGGTTTCGGCATCATCCAGCCCCAGACGCGGACAGATCACTTCGGCCAGACGCGCACCGACGATAGAATGATCCTCTGCCCTGCCCTTGCCGATATCATGCAACAGAAGAGCGACATAAAGTACGCGGCGGTCTACAGACCCTCTCATAATTGCGGTTGAAACCGGTGCCTCGTCCTTGACTTCACCGCGTATAATACGGGCAAGGTTACCGACGGCACGGATGGTATGTTCATCAACCGTATAATGGTGATACATATTGAACTGCATCATACAGACGACTTCGCCGAATTCAGGCATGAAACGCCCCAGAGTCCCCGCCTCATTCATGAGACGCAGAGCACTTTCCGGATCAGGACCATCGCACAGAATATCCAGGAACAACGCATTGGCCTCCGGATCATGACGCAATGTGTCATTGATCACATGCAGATTGCGCCTGACCAGCTTAAGGGTTTGCGGATGCACAGGTGTCTTTGTCGTTCCGGCAAGATGGAACAGTTTGATAATTTCAACAGGGTTGTCCTGAAACACCCGAGGGTTTTCAATCAGAATACGCCCGTGTTCCATTCGCACCGGTCCATCGGAACGTGAAAACATATCGAAAAGGCGACGCACGCCGCTGCGCTTGGTGGCCAGATGCTGCGCCTCCAGCGAGGCACAGAAAATGCGGGTTAAATCTCCGACCTCTTTCGCATAGGTAAAGTATTGTCGCATAAAGCGTTCAACGCCGCTTAACCCTGCCTGATCGGTAAAGCCCATGTTTCCGGCGATTTCCACCTGGCGCTCAAACGTCAGCTGCTCATTCGGGCGGCGGGTCAGGTAATGCAGCCAGAACCGCACCGTCCAGAAAAATTCTTCCGCCTCAGTAAAGCGCCGTGCCTCGTTTTCAGTGAAAATACCATGGGCCAACAGATCGTCGGCTGTGTCAGCATTATAAAGGTATTTTCCGATCCAGAACAGCGAGTGCAAATCGCGCAGTGCGCCCTTGCCCTCTTTGATATTCGGTTCCAGCATATAGCGCGAATCGCCCGTGCGGGCATGGCGCTCATGCCGTTCTTCCAGCTTAGCAGTTACAAATTCCTGTGCGGTTTTCGAGAACAGCTCGATCCATAACCGCGCTTTCATGTCATTATAAAGTTCGGTATCCCCGGTGATCAGCCGCGTCTCAAGCAGGGACGTCCGGATCGTCATATCCGATTTCGCCAGCCGCAGGCATTCATCCACCGAACGCGTCGCCTGTCCGACCTTCAGCCCCAGATCCCAAAGGGCATAGAGAATGGTCTCAACCAATGTCTCCGCCCAGGCAGTCCGTTTATAGGGCAGTAGAAACAACAGATCGATATCGGATTGCGGTGCAAGCCCGCCGCGTCCGTACCCGCCGACGGCAACGATTGCAAGACGCTGACTTGATGTCGGATGGGGCAGCGGATAGAGCATTTGCGCGGCATCGGACAAACCGCTGATCACCTCGTCCTGAAGCGCGGCAAGCACCCGTCCCGCCGGATACCCCGCATTGTGCAGCGTTTCAAACCGCTGCCGGATCGCGGCGCGTCCGGTGTCCAAAAACTCCCTCGCCGCCTCAACCAGCGCCGCTTGCGGATCACTGCTGTCAACCGCCTGTTCCAGTGCGGAGCGAAACACGCTATGATCGGCAAATTCTTCCGGTCTGCCGAATTCTATTATCCCTTCAGAGACAGCCGCGAAGGGCGTGGTTTTCATGGTCTTATCCGCCAATCAGACCGGATACCTCGGTGCCGAATGTCCTTGCTGCCGGATCAACAACCTGGAATGTTCCCTGCCCCACGGATAAAACCGACAGCGCCCGCTCGTTCCGGCCATCAGGCAGAAAACGGAACTGACCGCTGGTGCCGGTAAACCCCGTAGGCGAAAGCAAAGCCTGCTGCGAAAACCCGCCGTTCCGGATCAATCCGGCTGCCACCGAAACCGCGTCATACCCCAGCAAAGCGACTTCCGGCGGCGCATTTCCGTAGGCGCGCTCATAGCGGAAACCGAAATCGTTCTTCAGCACGGGATCAACGCCCGGGAACCACCCGCCGCGCAATGTCGCCTCGCGGAAGGTTTCCTGATCATCCCATAATCCAAGTCCGAGATACTTTACATCTGACGGCAAGACATCACGGAAGGCAAGAAAGGACGCCAGCCCCTGAAGCGAGCGGCCACTGGCCGCCAGAACAATGCCATTAACATCTGGCGAGGCCTGATAAAATGCGGCAAACTCTTGTGCCGCTGTATCCAGCGTGCGGAAATCCTCTTTGAAAGGCTGTGTTTTGACAAGCCTCGCCCCCGAACGCGCAACCGCCTCATTCATGGCACGGGCAATCACGCCGCCGAAGGGCGTATCCGGCACCGCAAGTGCAAGGTTTCTGATCCCGCGCTGTGCAGCATAGGACACGATGCGGTCAACATCCGTTTCAGGCAAAAAGGCGATAGAATACAGACCGCCACCGAGGACGGACCCGTCTGTGGTAAAAGCGATTACATTCACGTTTGCCGCTTGTGCAACAGGACGGACGGCCGCCGCAGACCCTGAAAACAGCGGCCCGATGATCAGGCGTGCACCGTCTGCAATGGCATTTTGCGCTGCCTCCGCCGCTTTACGCGGATCGCCGCCGGTATCGTATTTGCGCAGTTCCAGGCGCGCTTCACCGATATCAGCCGCAGCAAGGGATGCCGCCTTTGCCAAACCGTCTGCAAGCACCCGAACAGAATTACGCTGATCACTTTCCGGGACTAAAAGCGCTACGAGAGCAGTTTCACCGGGAGCGAGTGGAGCAACAGGACCCGGTGACCGTAAAGCCGGGTTCTCCCTGCCGGGAATAACTGCGGGGGCCGCTTGTCCACGGGCAAAGCCGGATAAAAACGGGTTATCACCGTCAGCACCGGCCTGCTGTGATCCGCCGAGCAGCGTTGCATAATCATCCGATGTGGTCGCTGGGGGCGGAGTATAGCCTACAGGTGGCGGTGGTGGAGCCTCATATCCTACGGAGGGTCGGTTGCCGGAAGCCGGACCACCATCCAGAGGCGGCCGCCGTGTTTGTTCTGCACGCGGACGGGGTGTCCCGACCTCGGCAACGACCGGATTTATGTCAGGAGGCGGCAAATCCCCTCCGATTGACGGGAATGGCCTGGTTTGCGGAAGTCTGGCGGGTGCAGGCTGTACCGCAGGAGTCCGCACGATTCTCTGTGGTCTTTGCGGAGCAACCGGTTGCGGAGGAATCTGTATAATCGTTGTTTGCAACGGACGGTCGGAAGATACATCGACCGGAGCACTGCGTTGGGAACATGCACTGACGATCAGAACAAGCCCGAGAAAAGCAAAACGTCCAGCTATGGATTGACCTCTGCTCATGCAACCTCCTGTTACCTTATCCGTCCCCAGGCTTAAGCTGTCCGGAGTATGACAGAAAGGCATTTCTATTTCTGGTCTATATGGTCACAATAGAAGGATCATACGGCCAAAGAAAGAATGTGATGGCCCTCAAAAAGACATCCGGCGTATCAAAAGTGTCCAAATCGCAACTAAAGCCCGGGTTAACGTTGCTTTCAACACCCATCGGGACTGCGCGGGATGTAACATTAAGGACACTAGACGCCCTCGGAAGCGCTGATGTGATCGCATGCGAGGATACCAGGATGGCCAGACGGCTGATGGATATGCACGGCATTTCTATCAACGGACGTCCCCTGATTGCCTATCACGAGCACAATGCGGCACAGATCACACCGCGTCTGCTGCGTCATATCAGCGATGGGGAATGTGTGGTGTATGTTTCCGACGCCGGCACGCCGATGATCGCCGACCCAGGGTACCGTCTCGCACAGGAAGTCATCAAAGCCGGCCGGGGGTTAAGTGCAACACCCGGTCCCTGCGCGGCGGTCATGGCCCTGACACTGTCCGGCCTACCAAGCGACCGTTTCACTTTTGGCGGATTTACGCCGAACAAAAAAACACAAAGACAGTCATTTCTACAGAGTTTCACAGGTATGGCCGGAACCCTGATTTTTTACGAATCCCCCCGTCGGCTTGCCGCTTCGCTTGAAGATATGCTCACAGTTTTCGGCGACCGGCCTGCCGCTGTCGCACGGGAATTGTCCAAAACATTCGAAGAAGTCAGGCGTGGCCCGCTTTCATCACATATCATCTATTACGAACAAAGCGGCGCACCAAAAGGCGAAGTTGTCGTTTTGATCGGCCCGAGCGAAAGGATAGCACCGACACAGGATATGCTTGATCATGCCCTGCGGACAGCACTGGAGACACTCAGTGTTAAAGACGCCGCACGCTCGGTCAGCGATGAACTCGGCCTGCCGAAAAAACAGGTCTACGAACGCGCATTGGCATTGAAATGATCCGTACCCATGGCAGGTGACAGTGCAAAGAAATCCAAAGCCGCAAAAGAACGCGGTGCAAAAGCCTATCGCACCGGCCTGATCGCAGAGGAAACCGCCGCGCGGTTTCTTAAAACACGTGGTTATACAATCCTCGCTCACAGGTACCGGACCCCTCACGGTGAAATCGACCTGATCGCCCGCACGGAGCATGTACTTATTTTTGTTGAAGTAAAGGCCCGCGCAACCCATGCGGAGGCTGCTTCTGCTATCTCTGCAAAGCAATGGGCGCGACTTGAGGCATCTGCACTTCATTACAGTGCCGAAACAGGCAGTATGGCTGCAGATATGCGTTTTGATGTTATTCTTGTCGGTGCCAACGGACAATGCAAACAGATTGAAAACGCTGTCCTCTTCAACGAATGGTAATAAGAATTTTAAACGTTATTAGATGAAATCCATCTAAAATTTAAAGAAGTTGCGTGTACCACTTGACCGCAGATACCAATCTGCACTGTAATTCGACAATACATCATCTTAACACAACATCTTATACGGGCGATTTATGATCCGATGGGGGATACTCGGTTGCGGCAGTGTGACCGAGGTAAAGAGCGGGCCTGCTCTCCAAAAGGCCCGTCGATCCAGTGTGATCGCATGCATGCGGCGTGAGGCGTCAAAGGCACAGGATTATGCAAACAGACATAATATACCGAAAGCGTATACCGATGCGGATGCGCTTTTGAACGACCCGGATGTGAACGCAATCTATATTGCAACACCGCCGGACAGTCATGCAGAACTGACCATTCGCGCCATGCATGCAGGCAAGCCCGTACTTGTTGAAAAGCCTATGGCGCTTAGCACGACCGAATGTGATGCCATGATCGAAGCATCTCTATTCACAGGCCAGCCTCTGATCACTGCGTATTATAGGCGCGCTTTGCCACGTTTCGAAAAATTCCGCCAGATTATTACCGATGGGACTATAGGAGAACCGCGTTCAGTTTTGATCAAGCATTTGGATCGAAATGACAACCTGCCTGCCTGTTCATGGAAAACCGACCCGCAAATCGGCGGCGGCGGATTGTTTGTGGATATGCAGTCACATACGCTAGACTGGCTTGATTACGTCTTTGGACCTGCAAGACAGGTCACCGGAATTGTCCGTAACCAGTCGGAAGTATACCCGGCTGAAGATTTTGTCAGTTATACAATCGGCTACGATACTGTCGTTGCAACTTCGGTATGCGTTTATTCGGCTGGTCAGAAAGAGGAGAACGTGACGGTATTCGGTTCCAAAGGATCTGCAAGAATGTCCTTTTTCTCCCCGTCTCCGATTGTGGTGTCCCAGGGCGGTATGCGCACAGTTTATGATGTGAAAGATCCTAACCACGTACATCAGCCTTTTATAGAGCAGACAATAGCGCATCTGCTGGAAGGCGGCCCAAACCCTCTTCCCCCAGAAGCCGCACGGCGCACCAATGCCGTCATCGAAGATCTTTACCAACCTATGACACTGACCCTTTAAGAGTCCGTTTGGAAACTGCATCAATGGGTGATCCTGCGCAGGAGTAGGCTACCCATAGCGATGTGGTTCATGGCTTCGGAAACGTCGATGCGTGCCTCGTAGTCACGGACAAGCCGCCTCCATCGCGTCATCCAAGCGAAGGTACGCTCGACTACCCAGCGCCGTGGCAGAACCTTAAAGCCTTCTTCTTTTTCTATACGCTTGACGACTTCGATCGTGAAGTCGAGGAAGGCAGCCTTATCCATCAACTGACCCCGATCATAGGCTCCGTCAGCGAACAGATGCTTCACCCAAGGCCACCGTTTTCGGATGGCATCCAAAATTGTTTGTGCCCCGGCGCTGTCAGAGATGTTGGCAGGTGTCAGGTTGATCATCAGAAGCCTGCCATCCGTATCCACGGCGATATGACGCTTGCGTCCAACGGTCTTCTTTCCACCGTCATAAGCCCGTTTTGCACCGGGAGCCGGGGCTTTCACGGTTTGGCTGTCGAGAACGCCAGCGCTGGGGCTTGCCTCACGGCCTGCTCGCTCACGATCAATCATTACCGCAATGTCGTGGATTGTTCTGAACAACATCATCTCGACGAAGCGCCGGAACCACCAATAGACCGTTTGCCAAGCAGGGAAATCCTTTGGCAGCAATCGCCACCCACATCCGGTACGAACCAGATAACGAAGGGCGTTTAAAACCTCTCGTAAATCCACCACCCGACGGCGGCCTGTTCTCGCAGGAGACGGCAACAAAGGAGCGATCTGCACCCATTCTTCATCGGTCAGATCGGTCGGGTAGCGCTTCGCTTTCTTCTCGATCTCGGCCATCCGGCCTCGTGTCGCTGGGGTCCACATTCTAAGCTTGGATCACGACAGCTACGATACATCAACGAGTTTTCAAACGGTCTCTTAGAGCCTGACTCAAAACTCTACGAGACATGACAATACCTTGCGAGCCGCCTTGTGGTGAGGCGGATGTGTGCGACGTTGATCCATGCCTCAGCAG
>CALFWP010000154.1 GCA_937927905.1 uncultured Neomegalonema sp. | reverse complement strand
TATGTCTATAGTGTTGTACGTTTTTAATTGTACGAAAACCCTAACAAGAGAAAAATATTTCCACGCACATACAATTTCATTCCCGCGCGTCCTTTTAACAACACCTTTGGGGATTGGAGTGGATTACTACACACAACCTTAACGTATTTGTGTTGCGTTTTGATGCGCAACTTTTTAAAGGCGGCACCGTATCAATACTTTGTAAATGTTTTTGATGTTTGTCTCATAATGAGAGCGTCATGGACAAATTGTGCCATCACTGTACATCGTACAAGGTCAGGGCGTATCATCATAGGAGCTGCGCCGGATGTATAGGCAGTTTTATTTTAAATGAACGGTGCGCCGCGTGTGCACCTTCAATACAGGTCGGGAACAGCGGCGTCTTAGGTTTGAGGGGTAAGGCATGGTACAAACAATTTTGATTGTTGATGACGATCCGGCACAACGCCGTCTGCTGGAATCTGTTGTCGGGGCACAAGGGTATAACACTCTGACTGCCTCTGACGGCAGTGAAGCGCTGGACCTGATGCGTAGCGGTAAAGGTGCATCCGTCGACCTGATGCTGCTGGATCTGGTGATGCCGGGTGTGAACGGCATGGCTGTTCTGAGCGAGCTGCGGCCGGAAAATACCGGCATGCCCATTCTCGTATTAACGGCCAACGGGTCGGTCACGACTGTTGTGCAGGCGATGCAGGCCGGAGCCAATGATTTTATCGTTAAACCGGTCAGCCCCGAGCGGCTACAGGTTTCGATACAAAATGCATTGAAAATGAATGCTTTGGCAGGAGAGATTTCACGCTTATCCCGAAAATCGGAAAACCGCCTGCTATTCAGTGATCTGATTGCACGGTCGCTGGTAATGCGCCAATCCATCAAGCTTGCAGAGCGTGCCGCGCAGTCCAACATTCCGATCCTGATCGAAGGCGAAAGCGGTGTCGGTAAAGAAGTGATGGCGCGCGCCATTCAGGGAGCGTCCGATCGGTCCGGAAAGCCTTTTATTGCCGTAAACTGCGGAGCCATACCCGAAAATCTGGTCGAGTCGATTTTGTTCGGCCATGAAAAAGGCAGCTTTACAGGCGCGACAGCCAAAAAAATCGGTAAGTTCCAGGAAGCTGACGGAGGAACCCTGTTCCTTGATGAGGTCGGGGAATTGCCGCCTCAGGTCCAGGTCAAGTTGCTGCGTGCAATCCAGGAAGGCGAAGTTGATCCTGTAGGCGGTACCAAGCCGGTCAAGGTAGATATTCGTCTGATCTCGGCGACGAACAAGAACCTGCAACAGCTTGTGTCCGAAAATACTTTCCGTGAAGACCTTTATTACAGACTGAACGTGTTCCCGCTCGGCCTGCCGCCGCTGCGCGAGCGGCATGAAGATATACCGGAACTTATAGCATACTTCATCCATCGTTTCGCAGCGGAAGAGGGCAAGCCCGTGCGCGGGATCGAAGACTCCGCTCTTGAAATGCTGTCGGGTTACCGCTGGCCCGGCAATGTGCGTCAGCTTGAAAATGTTGTGTATCGCGCTGTTGTATTGTCCGATCGCGAAATGCTGACCCTACATGATTTCCCTCAGATCGTAAGTATGTCCGCCTATTCGGATAATGATGTGATGAAAGAGCGGACCATTGATGGGGAGGGGCTGCATTCTCATGGTATGGGTGGTACAGGATTTTCTCCTTTTACCCAGGACGGGCATTTGCGACCTCTGGCCGATATCGAGGGCGATATTATCAGGCTTGCTATTGATAAATACAAAAATCACATGAGCGAAATTGCCCGCCGCCTTGGTATCGGGCGCTCTACACTTTACCGTAAGGTGCGGGAGTTGGGTCTTGATGTGCGGGATGCAGGCTGACGGCTTTCAGGCCTGGTATTATTCTGAAAAGTTACTGATGCCGTAAGTTACAGGGTCCGCTGGTCAGCGGGCCTTTTTTATCGGACTATCCGTTCCGGGTTATCGTCACTGCGGAGTCGGAATATGTTCTGTATAGAAGGTTTCGGATCTCAATTGATTGAGACATCACACGGTGCAATCCATGCTGTGATTGGCGGCAGCGGCCCACCTATTGTTCTGCTGCACGGATTTCCCCAGACACATATCATGTGGGCACGGGTTGCGCCTGCATTGTCAAAATCCAGAACAGTGATTTGTATGGATTTGCCCGGGTATGGCCGGAGCTCTCCCCCGCAAGCCCGTGCTTTTGCGACCAAACGTGCTATGGCATCACGGGTGGTTGAAGCGATGATGCACCTAGGACACGACCGGTTTGATATTGCCGGACATGACCGGGGAGGACGGGTGGCCTACCGCTTGGCGCTGGATAAACCGGACAGGGTTGTGCGGCTGGCGGTGCTCGATATTTTACCAACATGTATTTATTGGGAAAAAATGGATCACGCCTTTGCGATGAAAATCTATCACTGGCCGTTTCTGGCACAGCCCTATCCTTTGCCGGAAACACTGATCGCCGGTGCGTCAAAGTTTTATATCGATCATACACTGGCCAGCTGGACTGCGGCCAAAGATCTGTCCGCATTCACACCGGATGCATTAAAAATGTATTATGCACAAGCCTCTAATCCTTTGAGTATAAAAGCAATGTGTGATGATTACCGTGCCGGTGAGTGCGAGGATAAAGATCATGACCGCGCGGACCGTGCCGCAGGGAAAAAGATTTTAGCGCCGACCCTGGCGCTCTGGGGCGGGTCCGGTATCGCTGCCGGAGCCGCGACACCTCTCGAAACCTGGCGGGAGTGGTGTGCGGATGTCCGGGGACAGGCAATCGAGTGCGGGCATTTTATTCCTGAAGAAAATCCCGAAGCGACAATTGCCGCTTTCGAGGCATTTTTTACCTGAGTCCCTGCGATTCAGCGCAATATTCGGGTGGAGCACCGCACGCCGAACGCTTATCGTTCCTGTAGCGGGAGCAGAATATGACCAAGCAGCAGACAGTCTCGGATTACGAGAGAGTGGCCCGGGCCATTCATTTCATTGATGAAACGCGCGACACCCAACCCGGGTTGGATGAAGTGGCCGCACATCTCGGTCTCAGCGCGGCTCATTTTCAGCGCCTGTTTTCCAGGTGGACCGGTGTAAGCCCCAAGAAGTATCAGCAATATCTGACGCTTAATCATGCGAAAACATTATTGCAGCAGCGCAATAGTGTTCTTGATACCGCGCTGCAAAGCGGTTTGTCCGGTCCCGGCCGTCTTCATGATTTACTGATTTCATGGGAGGCCATGACACCCGGGGAATACGCAAAGGGCGGTGAAACTCTTGAGATCACATACGGGTTTTCCGGTTCGGTTTTCGGTGAAGCGCTTGTGTTGTGGACAGCCCGTGGTATTTGCGGGATGGGGTTCACGGCGGAAATGGGGCGTCATGCTTGCCTGCATGATATGCAGCGGCGCTGGCCGAAAGCGTTCTATTTTCAGGACGATAAAGCGGCTGAAGTGCAAATTGACACCATCTTTTCCGGTGCTGCAACGCGTCTTCTGCTGGGCGGGGCTCCGTTTCAGATCAAGGTGTGGGAAGCACTGCTTTCGATTCCGTCCGGCTATGTAACAACATATTCGTCCATAGCGGCAAAAGCGGGAAACCCGAAAGCCGTGCGTGCCGTCGGCACCGCAGTTGGCAGAAACCCTGTGTCCTGGCTTATCCCGTGTCATCGCGCGTTAAGGAAGTCCGGTGGGTTGGGCGGATATCACTGGGGACTTCCGGTGAAACGCGCAATGCTGGCTTACGAAAGCGCGCGTTTTGATGTGTATGAAGGGGCTTGCGGACCGGTATGATAACAGACTATACCCTCCTTAACGGAGAGGTGGCCGAGTGGTCGAAGGCGCACGCCTGGAAAGTGTGTAGGCGGGGAACCGTCTCCAGGGTTCGAATCCCTGTCTCTCCGCCACTTCCCTATCATTTCAAATTATTTCAATCTAGTTTATCGGCTTTAAGCCTTGATTTATAAAGATTTATTGTGAATCTTTGTTTCGTTCATTGGTTTTCGATTAGCCTCGCTTATGCTCGTTGTGTGGTATAAACTGTGGTATGATTTAAATGGCCCTTCTCTCGGGGAAGCTTACAAAGACCGCTATCAAGTCGCTTGACGCTGGGCGTCATGCTGATGGAAACGGCCTCTATCTTGTGGGTGACCCTTCCGGCGCGCGTCGTTGGGTGGTGCGGGTCACTGTTAAAGGACAAAAAAACCGTCAAGGGAAGCCGCTGCGAACTGATTTCGGCCTTGGTGGTGCAAATCTCGTCGAAATCAACGAAGCGCGCGAGCGAGCATTAGAATATCGCCGGATCGCCAAACGGGGCGTGAACCCTCGTTACAATGCAAGCGTCGAAGTCCCAACCTTTGAAGAAATCGCACGACAAGTCCACATTGACCGCTTACCAACGTGGAAAAACCCGAAACACGGACAACAATGGATCAATACACTCAATGAGTATGCTTTCCCTTTGATTGGTCGCTTACCCGTTTCGGGTATAGGCCAGCCGGAAGTCTTGTCAGTTCTGTCACCAATCTGGACCGTGGAGAACGAGACAGCCCGGCGGGTGGCGCAACGGCTGAAATCCGTTCTTGATGTGGCCAAGTCGAAAGGCTTCCGCGAAGGCGAAAATCCGGTTCTCGCGGTTCAGGCGGCGGGCGTGCTGCCGAAAGTCACTAAAAAAGTCGAACACCACAAGGCGATGCACTGGCGAGACGTACCAGCTTTCTATAG